>NZ_JBEPEL010000062.1:0-44907 GCF_040300825.1 Streptomyces sp. NPDC000229 | reverse complement strand
ACGGACGGTCGTTGTCACGACGGAAGCCACCCGAGGCCGGACACGTCGAGCTAATCGACGTTTGTGATTCGAATAAGGAATCGGATGGGCTCCGTGGAAATCAATTCCGACCGGAGCGAGAGAGACTCTATACGTCCACGCTCGAACTTGTCCAGTCCGAGGCAACCGTTCAAATCTACCTCCCCACGTCACCCGTGTCAACGGGTTTTGTGGGCGAAGAGGAGACTAGCAGGTCAGCGAGGCCGCGCGCACATCAGGCGGCGGTGGGCAGGTCGGCGCTGCGGTCGGGGGTCTCGACGTCGCCCATTGCGCCGGCCCTGGCCGCGCGCCCGCCAAGGACGTACACGTACGCGAGGAAGGCCAGCTCAGCGCCGATGCCGATGGTGATGCGGGCCCAGGTCGGAAGGCCCGAGGGGGTTACGAAGCCCTCGATCACGCCCGAGACGAAGAGAACCAGGGCCAGGCCGAGGGCCATGCCGAGAGCTGCGCGGCCCTGCTGGGCCAGGGCTGTCCGGCGAGGCAGCGGGCCCGGATCGATGAGGGTCCAGCCGAGGCGGAGACCGGTGCCGGCGGCGACGAAGACGGCGGTGAGTTCCAGCAGGCCGTGCGGGAGGACGAGCCCCAGGAAGGTGTCGAGGCGGCCGGCCGAGGACATCAGGCCGAGTCCGACGCCCAGATTGAGCATGTTGAGGAAGAGGATCCACAGCACCGGGACGCAGAGGAACGCGCCGAGGACCAGGCACATGGCCGCTGCTTGCGCGTTGTTCGTCCAGACCTGGGCGGCGAAGGAGGCGGCCGGGTGGCTGGAGTAATAGGTCTCGTACTCCCCGCCCGGCCGGGTCATCCGGCGGAGCTCCTCCGGCGCGGCGATGGAGGCCTGGACCTCGGGGTGCGTGCCGATCCACCAGCCGATGACCGCGGCCAGGAGCGTGGAAAGGACGGCCGTCGGGATCCACCAGTGACGTGAGCGGTAGACCGCGGCGGGGAACCCGGCGGTCAGGAAGCGGACCGCATCGCGCCAGGAGGCGCGGCGGGTGCCGGTGACCGTGGCGCGGGCGCGGGCGACCAGCTGGGTGAGCCGGGCTGTGAGTGTGGGGTCCGGTGCGCTGGACTGGATGAGGGAGAGATGGGTTGCGGTGCGCTGGTAAAGAGCGACCAGTTCGTCGGCCTCGGCCCCGGTGAGGTGGCGGCCGCGTCCCAGGAGGTGGTCAAGGCGGTCCCACTCGGCGCGGTGGGCGGTGACGTAGACGTCGAGGTCCATGATCGGCTGCTGCTCCAGGCACTGGTGCGTACGGTTCGTCCTACGGCGGCGCGCTGGTGGTCAGCTTGGCAGACTGGCGTGCGGAGGGGTTGGGAAGGTCGAAGAAGGGTGGGCGCTGTGAGCGGGGTTGTGACGGGCGACGCGGTCGTACTCGGCTTGCAGCCGGCGAGGCTGCCGAGCAGGGCGCTGGCTCTTGCCATCGATCTTGTCGTGGTGTGGGCGGCGTACCTGCTGATATCGGTCGGGCTGGCGATAGCCACCGCCTCTCTGGACGAAGCCGCCGTCACGGCGGTGTCGATCGCGACCTTTTTGCTCGTCCTGGTGGGCGGGCCCATAGCGGTGGAGACGCTCAGCCACGGGCGTTCGCTCGGGAAGCTGGCCTGCGGTCTGCGGGTGGTGCGGGACGACGGGGGGCCGATCCGGTTTCGGCACGCGCTGGTGCGGGGGGCGATGGGGGTCGTCGAGATTCTGATGACCTTCGGCGTCGTGGCGTGCATCGCGTCGCTGGTGTCGGCCCGGGGCCGGCGGATCGGTGATGTCTTCGCGGGGACGCTTGTCGTGCGCGAGCGGGTTCCGGCGGCGCGGGCGGCGGCCCTGCCCCCGCCGCCGCCCTGGCTGGTCGGGCGGTTCACGCAGCTGGATCTGTCGGCGGTGCCGGATGACCTGTGGCTGGCGATACGCCAGTACCTGACGCGGATGCGGCAGCTCGACGCGGAGGTGGGGCGGTCTCTGGCGGAGCGGCTGGCCGACGATCTGGTGGTCCGGACGGGTACGCCTCCACCGCCCGGTGTGCCTGCGGCGGAGTTTCTGGCCGCGGTGGTGAACGAGCGGCAGGCGCGGGACGCCCGGCGTGCGTTCGCCCCGGGGGGTGGCGGGCCGGTGGTGGGTGCCGGCGTCCCGGGGGCGGGGGGTGGTGCCCCGGTTGTCGGGGTGCCGGTGGTCGGTGCGTCGGTGGTGGGGTCCCCGGCGGTGCGGGGTGGTGAGTCCGCTGTGGTCAGGGGTTCGGCGGGCGAGGCTGGTGGGGCCGTCGGGAGTACGCCGCCTGCTACCGGGTTCGCCCCGCCCGCGTAGGGCGGCTGGGGACGCGACGGGTCAGGGGAAGACCGACGGTGGGGTCTGGAGGTCCTCGAGCTCGATGCCGGGGGCTGCGAGGACCACGTCGCCGGCGATGTGGACCGTGTGCCGTTCGCCCGTGTCGAGGGCGCTGACCTGGTATTCGTCCACGGTCAGGGGGCCGTTGTCAGTGGTGTGCGCTTCACTCTTCACCAGGGCCCACGACTGGTCGACGGTGAGGGGTGCGAGGACCGGGTCCGTGAAGGCGACGAGGCGGACTCGGGTGGGGGGAGAAGCGGGGGTGAGGCGCAGCAGGCGGGATGTCGCGACGAGGAATGCCGGGGACGTGCCGGTGAAGGCGTGGGCGCGCACATTGCCTTCCGTGGCATGGGTTCCGGTGGGGTCTGTGCGGACCCAGGTGACGCCGTCGAGTGCGGCGCCGCGGACCTGCCAGCTCGCGGCGTGCAGTTCGAGGCGGATGGGGCGGCCGAGGTCGTCGAGGGTGAGGTCGACGGAGCCGGCGTGATCGCCGGAGGGAGTGGTGATCTGGGAGACGTAGCGCCAGCCGGAGGGGCCGGGCGCGCAGTTGAAGTGCTCTTCACCGAGGGGGGTGTGATCGTGCGGATCATGGAGCGAATAGCGGCCGCGGGGCATGGGTCCTCGGGTCCTCGGGATCGGCGGTAGGGGCGACGCCCGGTACGGGGCAGGCCCCCGGCACGGGGGTGCGGGGGCCTGCCTGATACCTGCTTCGCTGCTTACCCGTTACCGGCTGCTGCGGGCGTGCGTCAGTGCACGGGCGCCGTCAGTAGCGGTAGTGGTCGGGCTTGTAGGGGCCTTCGACCTGGACGCCGATGTAGGCGGCCTGCTCGGGGCGGAGCGTGGTGAGCTTCACGCCGAGCGCGTCGAGGTGCAGACGGGCGACCTTCTCGTCGAGGTGCTTGGGCAGCACGTAGACGTCGGTCGGGTACTCCTCGGGCTTCGTGAACAGCTCGATCTGGGCCAGCGTCTGGTCCGCGAAGCTGTTGGACATCACGAACGAGGGGTGACCGGTGGCGTTGCCCAGGTTCAGCAGGCGCCCCTCCGACAGCACGATGATCTTCTTGCCGTCGGGGAAGGTCCAGGTGTGGACCTGCGGCTTGACCTCGTCCTTGACGATGCCGGGGATCTTCGCCAGACCCGCCATGTCGATCTCGTTGTCGAAGTGGCCGATGTTCCCGACGATCGCCTGGTGCTTCATCCTGGCCATGTCGGAGGCCATGATGATGTCCTTGTTGCCGGTGGTGGTGATGAAGATGTCGGCCAGGCCGACGACCTCGTCGAGAGTGGTGACCTGGTAGCCGTCCATCGCCGCCTGGAGCGCGCAGATCGGGTCGATCTCGGTGACGATCACCCGGGCGCCCTGGCCCCGCAGGGACTCCGCGCAGCCCTTGCCGACATCGCCGTAGCCGCAGACGACCGCGACCTTGCCGCCGATCAGGACGTCGGTGGCACGGTTGATGCCGTCGACCAGCGAGTGACGGCAGCCGTACTTGTTGTCGAACTTCGACTTGGTCACGGCGTCGTTGACGTTGATCGCCGGGAACAGCAGCGTGCCGTCACGGTGCATCTCGTACAGACGGTGGACACCCGTCGTGGTCTCCTCCGTGACACCACGGATCTCCGAGGAGAGGAGGGTCCACTTCTGCGGGTTCTCGGTGAGGGTGCGGTTGAGGAGGCGGAGGATGTGGCCGTACTCCTCGCTGTCCGCGGTGGACGGGTCCGGGGCCTCGCCGGCCTTCTCGAACTCGACGCCCTTGTGGACCAGGAGGGTGGCGTCACCACCGTCGTCCAGGATCATGTTCGGGCCGCCGGTGGGCGTGTTCGGCCAGGTCAGGGCCTGCTCGGTGCACCACCAGTACTCCTCCAGCGTTTCGCCCTTCCAGGCGAAGACCGGGACGCCCTGGGGGTTGTCCGGGGTGCCGTCGGGGCCGACCGCGATGGCGGCGGCTGCGTGGTCCTGGGTGGAGAAGATGTTGCAGGACGCCCAGCGGACCTGCGCGCCCAGGGCGACCAGCGTCTCGATCAGCACGGCGGTCTGCACGGTCATGTGCAGGGAGCCGGTGATGCGGGCGCCGGCGAGCGGCTGGGCCTCGGCGTACTCCTTGCGGATCGCCATCAGGCCCGGCATCTCGTGCTCGGCGAGGGTGATCTCCTTGCGGCCGAACTCGGCCAGGGAGAGATCGGCGACCTTGAAGTCCTGTCGGTTGGCGACAGTCGTCATTTCGAGCTGCTCCTCGTATTGGGTCGAGGGTGGGTACGGCTGGCTCTGCGAGGTGGTCGGACACAAGGATGCCCGGTACCCGCAGTGCAGTCGTCGGAGGCCCTCTCTCCCTCGGCCGGTCCGTCGTGGACCGCCCGACCGCCATCAGCAGCGACGTCTGGCTCTGGTCACGAATCTACACCGATCGGTCGGGGGGCCCACAGTCCACCCGCGATCGGATTCCGTGATCGGTTTGCGTGGGCGGATGTGGCGAGGCAGGCGAAGAGACCGCGATCATGGGCGTTTTCAGGTGTGACCGAGTGAGTAAGGGGTGGCGATGAGACCGGGGCGTGGGATGCGGATCGCCGGGTGGGTGCTGGTTCCGCTCGGGGTGGGGGTCCTCGTGGGGTGCGCGGTGGGCTTCGTGGGCGGGTATGCGGGGCACACGATCGCTTCGTCGTCGATGGAACCGACGTACGCCCCGGGCAGTCGGCTCTTCTTCGAGAAGGTCGAGCCCTCGGAAGTGCGGCGTGGGGATGTGGTCGCGTATCGCATGCCGGAGCGGTACGAGGGCGAGCTCGTGGTGCAGCGGGTGATCGGGGTCGGCGGCGACCGGGTCGTCAGCGACGGCACGGCGGTCACCTTGAACGGTGAGCCGCTGGTGGAGCCGTACGTCCGGGGTGGGGACCCGGTCGGGGACGGGATGCGGTACGACGTGACGGTGCCGGAGGGCCGGGTGTTCGTGCTGGGGGACGACCGCGGCAACTCCAGGGACTCGCGCTACTTCACGGACGAGAGCCCCGGCGGGACCGTGCCGGTGGGCGTGGTGAGCGAGCGCGTCCTGGAGAGCGGCACCGTGCCGGTGCTGCTCGGTGTGGGGATGGTCGGCGGGGCGATTTCCCTGATCGTCGGGGGCGGGCTCGGGCTCGCCGGGTGGCTCACCGGGCGTCGGCCCGGTGCGGATGCGGGCATATGAGCGAGGCCCCCATCCCTCGCGGGTGGGGGCCTCATCCCGTCAGGAGGCGGGGGTGGCGGGCTTGGTCTCCCGGTAGATGTCCGGCTCCAGGTAGATCACCCGGGCGATCGGCACGGCGGTACGGATGCGCTCCTCCGCGGCGTCGATGGCGGCCGCGATCTCGGAGGCCGTGTCGTCGTGCTGGACGGCGATCTTCGCGGCGACCAGCAGCTCCTCGGGGCCGAGGTGCAGCGTGCGCATGTGGATGATGCCGGTGACGGTCTCGTTGTCGACGAGCGCCTCTTCGATCTTCTTGACCTCGTCGACGCCGGCGGCCTCGCCGAGCAGCAGGGACTTGGTCTCCGCGGCCAGGACGATCGCGATCGCGATGAGCAGGATGCCGATGCAGAGGGTGCCGATGCCGTCCCAGACGCCGTCGCCGGTGGTGATCGCCAGGCTGACGCCGACGAGCGCCAGGATCAGACCGACCAGCGCGCCGAGGTCCTCCAGGAGGACGACCGGGAGCTCGGGCGCCTTGGCGCGGCGTACGAAGTCCTTCCAGGAGAGGTTGCCGCGGACCGCGTTGGACTCCTTGATGGCGGTCCGGAAGGAGAAGGTCTCGGCGATGATCGCGAAGACCAGGACGCCGACCGGCCAGTACCAGGCCTCGATCTCATGGGGGTGCTTGATCTTCTCGTAGCCCTCGTAGATGGCGAACATGCCACCGACGGAGAAGAGGACGATGGAGACGAGGAAGGCGTAGATGTAACGCTCACGGCCGTAGCCGAAGGGGTGCTGGGGCGTGGCCTCGCGCTGGGCCTTCTTGCCGCCGACGAGCAGCAGGCCCTGGTTGCCGGAGTCGGCCAGTGAGTGGACGCTCTCGGCAAGCATCGAGGACGAACCACTGAAGAGGAACGCCACGAATTTGGCCACAGCGATCGCTAGGTTCGCGGCGAGCGCCGCCACGATCGCCTTGGTTCCGCCTGACGCGCTCATGCGTGCGGGTGTCCTTCCTGGATGCTGCTGGATGCTGCTGGCTGCTTCGGGGGGTGGTTCGTACGGCGGCACATTGTTGCAGCAGCGGCGGCGGGCGGTGCGTCAGGCCACCACTGTGGCGCGGAACGCGGTGCCCGTACCGGACAGTTCGGCCTTTTCGCCTGCGGGGATGAAGACGGACTGCCCTGGGGTGAGGGTGGTGTCGTTCGCCCGTGGGGTGCCGGAGGTGGCGAGGACGATCTGGGGGGTGGGGGCGGTGATGTCGACGGGGACGGCGCCTTCGGACCGTACGTAACGGGAGAGACGGAACTCGTCGACCGGCGTTTCGTAGACCTCTTCGCCGGAGGGTGAGGCTTCGGGGCGCAGGACGCCGGGGTCGTGGGCTTCGAAGCGGACGACCCGGAGGAGTTCCGGGATGTCGACGTGCTTGGGTGTGAGGCCGCAGCGCAGGACGTTGTCGGAGTTCGCCATGATCTCGATGCCGAGGCCGCCGAGGTACGCGTGCGGCACTCCGGCCCCCAGGTAGAGCGCCTCGCCGGGCTGGAGCCGGACGTGGTTGAGCAGCATGGCGGCGAGGACGCCCGGGTCGCCGGGGAAGTGGTGTGCGAGGGCGGCGTACGGGGCGTGGGCGCCGCCGAGGCGGTCGCAGGCGGCGGCGGTCTCGGTGACGGTGGCCGCCATCTCGGTGGGGTCGGCGGAGAGGACGGCCGTCAGGACCTCGCGGAGGGCGGCGTCCTCGGGGTGGGCGTGGAGGAGGTCGACGTACGGCTTGAGGGAGTCGACCTCGAGCGCGGCGAGGAGCTCGGCGGTGCGGTCGGGGACGCGGAAGCCGCAGAAGCCCTCGAAGGGGGTGAGGGCGCAGATGAGTTCGGGCTTGTGGCTGGCGTCCTTGTAGTTGCGGTGCGGCGCGTCGATGGGGACGCCGGCGCGTTCTTCGGCGGCGTAGCCCTCCTGGGCCTGCGTGAGGTCCGGGTGGACCTGGAGGGAGAGCGGGGCGCCGGCCGCGAGGATCTTGAGGAGGAAGGGCAGGCGGGGGCCGAACCTGGCGACGGTGGCCGGGCCCAGTTCGCGTTCCGGGTCGGCTTCGATGAGGGCGGAGAGCGGTTGTTCCCCGTGTCCGGCACGGTGGACGCGGGAAGGGGCGCCGGGGTGGGCGCCCATCCACATCTCGGCCTGGGGTTCGCCGGTGGGGGCGACGCCGAGCAGTTCCGGGATGGCCGTCGTGGAGCCCCAGGCGTATGGGCGGACGGTGTTGGAGAGGCGGTCCATGCGTCGTCTTTCCTTGCGTCTGTGCTTGCCTTGCGGCCCCGGGGGTGGGGGATGCCGGGCCGACGGGCGGGGCGGGGCGTCAGGTGGTGTGGAGCCGGGAGGTCAGCGCCAGGTAGACGGCCGCGAAGTCCGTCACCGCGAGCAGTTCTGCGAAATTCTCCAGGTCGGTCGTACCGTCGTCACGGGTGGGAGTGTCCTCGTCGGGAGGCGTGCCCATGTCGGTCGGCGCACCCATGTCGTCCTGCGTGCCGTCGCCGGTCGTGCGGTCCTCGGGTTCGAGTTCGCTGATGG
Source organism: Streptomyces sp. NPDC000229 (assembly GCF_040300825.1). Taxonomy (NCBI): domain Bacteria; kingdom Bacillati; phylum Actinomycetota; class Actinomycetes; order Kitasatosporales; family Streptomycetaceae; genus Streptomyces; species Streptomyces sp. NPDC000229. The sequence continues at coordinate 36,843 of NZ_JBEPEL010000062.1, read as the reverse complement.
TGGTGTCGTGGCTCAGCGCGAGTTCGCGTGCGGCGGGCGCGGCGGTGAGGCCGCCGACCGGGCGGTCGCGGAGCAGGACGACGCGTGCGTGCAGGGCTTGCGCTTCTTCGACCCGGTCGCGGAAGAAGTCGTCGGGGTCGGCGCCGCCCGCGAAGTCACCGGCGAGGAGCACCCGGTGGGCGGCCAGTGCCTCCGGGAGCTCGGCCGCGAAGGCCGGGCGGCCGGCCAGCTCTGCCAGGAGGGAGGCGAACCGGCGGCCGATCGGGGCGGCGGTCGGGCCCTCGGTCCAGATGAGCGGGAGGGTGTCGGCCAGTTCGGCCGCGAGGGTCTTGGCAGGGTTGCTGTACGTGGCGACGGCCGGGCCGCAGCGTTCGGCGGTGCGGTCGAGGCGGTCGGCGACCCGCTGGAGGGTGTCGGCGGGCGCGGTGACGAGGCCGACCCGGTCGAGCAGCGCGAGGAGCGGCGTGAACAGGGCCCACAGGGCGGCGGGGCTCGCCGCCTGCGCTTCCTCGTCGGTCAGCTCGTGCGGGGCGACCGCCATCGGGACGACGAGGCCGTGCGTACCGTCGACGGCCTCGGCGAGCGGGGAGCGGCGGGGGGCGACGGCGACGACGGTGACTCCGCGGCGGTAGGCCTGCTCGGCGAGCAGGGCGAGGCCGGGTTCGCTGCCGTCGGTGGTGGTGATCAGGAGCAGGTCGACGGAGCCGGCCCAGCCGGGGAGCGCCCAGCGGAGGGCGCCGGCGGCGGCTGCGACGCCGGTGGAGTGCAGGCGGGCCACGGGCGCCGAGGCGCCGGCCAGGGTGGCCACCAGGTCGGCGACGCAGGCGGCCGCGGTGCCGGGGCCGGCGATGAGCACGGCGCGGGGGCGGCCTTCGGGGTTCAGCTCGGTGACGCCCGCTTCGGCGGCGTGGCGGGCGGCCGTGCGTACGCGCGCGCCGGCTTCGGCGGCCCCGCGGAGGAGACCGCGGCGGTCGACTCGGGCCAGGGCGTCCGGGTCGTCGAGCAGCGTCTCGTCGAGCATGAGGTGGGGCCTCCGATCGCCGTGCGGGTGAAGTGCGGTTCCGCGCGGCGCCGGGGTGCGGCGCCTTGCGGTGCGCGTTGCGGGTTTCCCGTGCGCGTCGCGGTACGCGTGGCGGTTTCCCGTACGCGGTGCCGGTAGGCGGTTCAGGTACGTGTTCCAGTACGTGTTCCGGGTTGCCCGTACGCGGTTCCGGTACGCGGTGCCGGTACGTGTTCCGGGTTGCCCGTACGCGGTTCCGGTGGGCCGTCAGGCGGGGCGGCGGGCCTCGTCCACGAGGAGGACCGGGATGCCGTCCCGTACGGGGTAGGCCAGGCCGCAGTCCGTGCCGGTGCAGATCAGCTCGGGGTTCTCGGCTGCCGTGCGGTCGTTGAGCGGGGCGTGGCAGGCCGGGCAGGCGAGGATCTCCAGGAGGCCGGCTTCGAGCGGCATGGGGTGGGTCCCTTCGGGCGGCATGGGGTGGGGCGTTTCGTACATCGGTGGTGTCGTGCCTGGTGCGCGCGCCAGGTGGTGCGCGTCGGGCCACGTCAGCCTACCGCCGGGGGGCGGGGGGATGCGGCTTTGGCGGGGGCGGGGTCTTGTCCTCCGCCCCCGCGCCCCCGTTCCCGGAACCGGCCCCGGTCGCGCGGGGTGGAGGTGTGCCTAGGGGGTGCGGATGAGGGTGAGGACCTCGTCGCGGAGCCGGGTCATCGTCGGTTCGTCGCGGGCCTCGACGTTCAGGCGCAGCAGCGGTTCGGTGTTGGAGGGGCGGAGGTTGAACCACCAGTCCGCGCCCGTGACCGTGAGGCCGTCGAGGTCGTCCGTCGTGACGCCGTCGCGGGAGGCGAACGCCTCGCGGACCGCCGCGGTGCGGCCGGGCTGGTCGGCGACCGTGGAGTTGATCTCGCCGGAGCCGGCGTAGCGGTCGTACGAGGAGACCAGCTGGGACAGCGGCCCGGTCTGGCCGCCCAGGGCCGCCAGGACGTGGAGGGCGGCCAGCATGCCGGTGTCCGCGTTCCAGAAGTCGCGGAAGTAGTAGTGCGCGGAGTGCTCGCCGCCGAAGATGGCGCCGGTACGGGCCATCTCCTCCTTGATGAAGGAGTGGCCGACCCGGGTGCGCACCGGTGTCCCGCCGTTCTCGCGGACGACCTCCGGCACGGACCACGACGTGATCAGGTTGTGGATGATCGTGCCCGTGCCGCCGTTCCTGGCGAGCTCGCGCGCCGCGACCAGCGCGGTGATCGCCGAGGGGGACACCGGGTCGCCCTTCTCGTCCACCACGAAGCAGCGGTCGGCGTCGCCGTCGAAGGCCAGGCCCAGGTCGGCGCCCTCCTCGCGCACCCGCTTCTGCAGGTCGACCAGGTTGGCCGGGTCCAGCGGGTTGGCCTCGTGGTTGGGGAAGGTGCCGTCCAGCTCGAAGTACATCGGCACCAGGTCCAGCGGCAGGCCCTCGAAGACGGTGGGGACCGTGTGGCCGCCCATGCCGTTGCCCGCGTCCACCACGACCTTCAGCGGCCGGACGGACGAGAGGTCCACGAGGGTCTTCAGGTGGGCCGCGTAGTCGGTGAGGGTGTCCCGCTCGGTGAGCGTGCCGGGCGTGGGCGCCGCTTCGGGGGCGCCCGTCTCCAGCCACTTCTCCGCGAGCTCCCGGATCTCCGAGAGGCCCGTGTCCTGGCCGACCGGGGCCGCACCCGCGCGGCACAGCTTGATGCCGTTGTACTGGGCGGGGTTGTGCGACGCCGTGAACATCGCGCCCGGCAACCCGAAGCGCCCCGACGCGAAGTACAGCTGGTCCGTGGAGCACAGGCCGATCAGCGTGACGTCCGCGCCCCGCCGCGCCGCACCCCGCGCGAACGCGCCGGACAGGCCGGGCGACGAGGGGCGCATGTCGTGACCGATCACGATCGCGTCGGCACCGGTCACCTCGACGAACGCCGCGCCGAAGAGTTCCGCCAGCGGCTCGTCCCACTGATCCGGCACCACTCCGCGAACGTCGTACGCCTTCACGATCCCCGACAGATCACGAGACAGATCAGCTGTCACTTCCCCGCACCCTCCTGCAAGCCCTGTGTGGTCCACCCGAGGGTGGAGCACACAAACTACCCGTAGAGGGCAGGGCCTCAGGAGTCGGGAGAGCGCAGCACCCGCAGATGTCCACGGCGCCCGACCTCCACCGGGTCACCGGCCCGGCCGCCGGGCTTGCCGCCGGCCTGCGCGGCGCGTTCCTGGGGGCGGGCCGCTTCGCGTACGGCGTTGGCGAGCGCTTCGAGATCGTCGCCGCTGGGGCGGGCCGGGGCGGAGCCGTCCGAGAGCCGGACGACCTCCCAGCCGCGTGGCGCGGTCAGGCGCTCGCTGTGCTCGGCGCACAGGTCGTAGCAATGGGGCTCGGCGTAGGTGGCGAGCGGGCCGAGGACCGCTGTCGAGTCGGCATAGACGTACGTCAGTGTCGCGACGGCAGGGCGGCCGCACGCGGTGCGCGAACAGCGACGTACAGGGCTCACGACGTTGGACGGTACCGCACTCTTGAGCGGGCCGCGACGACTCTCCACCAGGTCACTCGCCCGTGTCGCGGTGTGACGTCCCGCACAGGGGCCCCGGAAAACGCTCGGCTGACCTGCGCGGGAGGTGTCGTCCCGGGTGCGGGGCGGTTGGCCTGCCGAACACCACTCCGAATGAATCCGGTCATTCCTCATGAGTCGACCGATCGGACCAAGGTGTCGAATCGCGCCGAAGCATGGCCGGAATGCTCAATCTGCGACATGCCCTCGGCGTGGCGCGCGGCACGATCGTCATACGCCGGGGAGAGCTACCCTGCCTCAGTGATGGACAGTCCCGTACCGCCCCGCCCGGCCGAGCCCCGGCCACGCCGCCGAGACCGCCACGGCCGCGGCATGCGCGGGCCCGTCGCCCCGCCCCAGGTACCGCTCTCCGCCAGCCGCGCGGACACCTTCCGCGATCTCGTCCAGGACTCGGTGGAGCGGCTGGAGCGGCGCTGGCCGCAGCTGGCCGACGTCGATTTCCTCGTGCTGGAAGTGCCCGTGTCCCCCGAGGAGTCCGTACCGCTGGGCGTCTCGGTACCGGCCGGCCGTGACCGGCCCGCGCGGGTCATCGTCTACCGGCGGCCGGTCGAGCTGCGCGCCAAGAACCGGGACGAGCGGGCCCTGCTCGTCCACGAGGTCGTGGTCGAGCAGGTCGCCGAGCTGCTCGGGTTGTCCCCCGAGTCGGTCGATCCGCGGTACGGGCAGGACTAGCCCCCCGGCGGCCCATCCGCGGTACGGACGGGACCGCCGCCCCGAGACGGCCATCCGCGGTACGGACAGGGCTGCCCCCGAGGCGGCCGATAATCCGGCCGCACGGGCAGGGCTCTTCCCGAAGCGGCCCATCTCCCGCACGGGCAGGACTGCCACCGAGTCGGCCGATCCGGCCGCACGGGCAGGGCTAGCCGCCGAGGACCGACAGGTCCTGCCGCGCCGTCGGGACCTCCACCGTGCCGCGGTCGTCGGCGAGCGTCTGCACGGTGAACATCGGGATGTCGTCGTCCGGTTCTGCCAGCGTGCGCGCCGCGTGCACCGGGCCGCCCGAGACCGTCTCGACGGTCAGCGCGTACGAGCCCTTCAGCCCGGCCGGCACGGGTGGGGTGACCGCCAGCGTCGTACCCGCCTTGACCGTGTACGTCTTGGTGGCCGGCGTCCCGCCCTCGGTGCCCGCCGACGCGGTGACCTTGACCTCCGCGGCCTCCCCGGGCGCCGTCAGCGACAGGGTGGTGCCCTTGGCGCGGTTGTCCGCCGCGGTCGCCCGCTCCCCCACCGGTCCGGTCGCCGGGATGAACGCCACCTCCTGGCTCTCGCCCTTGCCGCGCACGACCCGCAGCGCGGCGACCACCGGGGCCGCCCGCCCCTTCTGCGCCGGGGACAGCAGCAGCGAACCGGCCTCGCCGCGCGTGACGTCCTTGAGGTCGACGGCCGCGGTCATCCCCGACTTGACGTGCAGGCTCTCGGCGGCGGCCGGGGTGATCGTGCCGGTCGGGCTCGCGAGCTGGATCTTCAGGTCGGCGTCGTCCTCGCCGGGCGCGTACGCCACCAGCCGTACGGACGTGGCGTCCGCCGGGATGCCGGGAAGGACCAGTGTCCCGGCCGGGTCGGCCGACGCGGGCAGCCAGTCGCTGCCGAGCTTCTCGTCGGCGGAGCGCACCACCGCGCCGACCCGCCCGCTGCGGGTGGTGGCGTGGACCGTGACGTCCTCGGCGGCCGGGTCGGTCGTCAGGGTGGACAGCAGGACCGGCACGCTGGACCGGGCGGGGACCGTGACGCCTTCGGTGAGCTGGGACTTCAGGGCGCCGTCCGGACCGTACAGCTCGATGTCGACGACGGTCGCCGTGTCGTCGGGGTTGGTCAGGTGGACGTAGTCCGCGCGCTGCGTGGCGGTCGAGGCGCCCGGGAACCAGAAGTCGGTGTCGGGCGCGGTGCAGCTGACGCCGAGCAGGCCGCGCGAGCCGCCGGCCGGGACCTTGGTGGTCTGCTGGGTGGTCCAGCCGGGCGCGAGCCGTCCGGAGGCGGAACCGACCAGGGCGGGGGCGTCGCCGCCGTCCGCCTCGGCGGAGACCGGCTTGCCGGGCTGGGCGAGGCTGAGCACGGACTTGTCGGCGGCCGGGGCCTTCTTGGCCGTACTGGCCTTCTTGGGGTCCGCCGTCGTCTCGTCCGCGGTGGCGGCGGACGGCTTCAGCTCCGCCTGGCCGCCGCCCTCGCCCTCGCCCGCCGGGGTGAACGACGTGTACACGGTCTCGGCGACCTCGGAGTTGCTCGGCGCCGGGCACAGCAGGCTGGAGCGCTCGACCGGGAGACGTGCGGGGGCCTTGGCGACCGTCGGCGTCCCGGCGTCGGCGCCTGGGGTGGTCAGGGCGGCGAACCCGGTGACCGCGGCGAGGGCGGTGACGGCGGCGGCGAGGGAGAGGGTGGTCCGGTTCACTGGTTGCTGCTCCCGTCGGGACGCTGCTCGTCGTCGTACTCGTAGCCGTGACCCGGCGGGTACTGCTGGTCGTACTGGTCCTGCGGATACTGCTGGTCGTACTGGCCCGGCGCGTACTGGCCCTCGTACGGCTGCTGATACTGCGGATACTGCTCGTACTGCTGGTACTCGGGGTACTGCTGGTACGGGTCGGCCGCCTGGTACTGCTGCTGGTCGGCCGGGTAGGCGGCGTACGTCTGGGCGCCGTCCCACTCTCCGTAGGAGGGCTGCTGCGGCACCCCGTCCACGGTGTGCGCCGCGTACGGATCGGCGTCCGGTACGGGTACGGGCGCGGGGGACGGCTCCGTCTCCGTGGCCGTGTCCGCCTCCGCCGCCTCGGCGGCCGCCGCCGCCCGCAGCCGGCGCGCCCGGCGGCCGTCGCCCGCCAGGTCCTCGGCGGTCACGGCGGGCTGCTCCTCCTCCGGCAGGTCGTCGTCCACGTCCCGGCGACGGCCCGGCAGGGCCAGTACCAGGAGGACCACGGCCAGGGAGCACTGGGTCCAGATCCAGACGGTGTGGCCGAAGGGGTCCTCGTACGTCAGGTCCAGGCGCCCGCCCCCGGCGGGCAGCTCGAAGCCCTGCGCCCAGCCGTCGACGACCGTCTTCTCCAGGGGGCGGCCGTCGATCGTGGCCTGCCAGCCCTCGTCCGCGCGGTCCGCGATACGCAGCACGCGGCCCGGGCCGCCCGGCGGGATCTCGGTGTGCGCCTCGACCGGACCTGCGGCGACCGGCAGCCGCTCGCCCTTGCCGCCGCCCGGGACGATGGTGGCCCGCGCGACCTGGCGGTCGACCCGCCACAGCGCGCTGCCGTCCAGTTGGCTGAGCCGGGTGAGCCCCGGCGTGGCGTCCAGCACACGGCTCATCTGGCGCGGCGCCCCGTCCCGTACCAGCACGTAACGGATCGCGAAGCCGCTCAGCTGGTCCGTCTGGTCCGCGCCGGAGCCGGCGACCAGGTGGGCGACCACCTTGTCGAGGCGCGGGTCACCGCCGCCCACCGCGGTCAGCTCGGCGTCACCGAGGCGGGCGCCGGAGCCGCGGAGCAGGGTGTACGGGACCTCGGCGGACGAGGTGCCTCCCAGAACGAGGGTGCGGGGCTGGTCGCGGGTGTCGCTCTCCTCGGCGACGAACGCGGGCACCTGGACCGGGTCGCGCCGCTCCAGCGGCCCGGCCGCGCCGCCGATCATCCAGCCGGCCGCGGAGACGACCGGGCCGGTGGCGGCGGCCAGCGCGATCAGCACGGCGACGGGCTGGCGCCAGCCGAAGCTCTGCGAGGCGACGCGCGTACGGCCGCCCTCCGCGCCGAGCATGCCGGCGGCCAGCAGCGCGATGCCGTACACGAGGGTGGCGGGCCCGGCCCAGCCGGAGCCGTCGCCGGAACCGTTGACGAGCACCGCGAAGGCGAGGGCGACGACGGCCGCGACCCACGCCGTACGGATGGCGAACTGCCGCTCGGCGCGCAGCAGGGCCGCCAGTGCCGCCAGGACGACGCCGATCAGGACGAGCCCGCCGGCCGCCTTGGGCCCGCCCGGCGAGACCCCCAGCAGGTCGAGCGGGGTGGCCGGTCCCGTACCGAACGCCATCCCGGCCTCCTCGAAGAGGGCGGACGGGTCGGTGAGCAGCGAGAGCGACCAGGGGGCTAGCAGCAGCAGCGGTGCGCCGACGGCGGCCAGGAAGCGCAGCCCGTACGCCACGATGTCGTCGCGCCGCAGCGCCAGCACCACCACACCGAGGACGACCGCCAGCGGCCAGACGACTGGCGTGAACGCCATGGTGAAGGTGAGCAGGAAGGCGTACGCCCAGGTGGCGCGCCAGCTGCCCCGCCCTTCTCCACGGAGTCCGTGGGCCGCGACGGCGGCCCGGGCGATCAGCGGCAGCAGGACCGCGAGGACGGCCGTGCCGAGCCTCCCGGTCGCGAGGGCGCCGGTGGCGGCGGGCAGGAAGGCGTACGCGACGGCCCCCCAAGCACGCAGCAGCCGGGACTGGACCAGGGAGCGGGAGGCGAAGTACGCGGTGATGCCGGCCAGCGGCACCGAGCAGACGAGCAGCACGGTGAGGGCGAGACCGGTGGAGCCGAGGAACACGGCGGAGAGGGCGGCGAGGACCGCGAGGTACGGCGGGGCGGTCTGGGTGCCGCCGGTGCCGAGCGGGTGCCACGCGTCCGCGTACCGGCTCCACAGGTCCCCGACTCCGTCGGGGACGGGCAGCAGCGCGCCGCCCGCGAGGGAGCCGCCCCCGAACAGGCCGCGGCAGGCCACCAGGGAGACGATCAGCAGCAGGGCGAAGAGGACCGGCCCCGGCTTGCGGGCGATCTTCTTGACGCGGGCGAACTGCTCGATCTCCAGGTAGTCGGCGTCGTCGCCGCCGGGGCCCGACTCGACCGCGCCGTGCCGTGAACCGCCCGAATCGGCGTCCGTGCCGCCGAAGTCGGACATGACCTGTTCGACGGTGGCACGGACGGTGGCGCCGGGCGGGGGGAACAGCGGCCGCAGTTCGGACGCCTCGACGGCCCTCCTGCTCCTTCTGCGGCGGGCCGCGATGATCCGCTCGGGCCGCAGCAACGTGCCGAACAGGCCCATGACTTCGTCGACGGCCTGGCCGGGCGCCTTGCCGACGAGGTACGCGAGGGTGCGGAGCAGGGTGCCGATGACGAGGCGGACCAGGACCCAGGGGAAGGCGATGCCGCGCGCGTTGGCGAGCAGCGTGTAGACGGCGCCCGCCTTGTCGACGCGGTGGGGGCTGGCGACGGAGCGGCCGGCGCAGTCGACGGTGCGCCGCTCGCGCGCGGACGCCTCGGCGTGGCGGAGGACGGCGTCGGGGGCGACGAGGACGCGGTGGCCGGCGGAGTGGGCGCGCCAGCACAGGTCGACGTCGTCGCGCATCAGGGGGAGGCGACGGTCGAAGCCGCCGAGCTCCTCGAAGACGTCCCGGCGGATGAGCATGCCGGCGCTGGAGACGGACAGCACCGACCGGACCTGGTCGTGCTGGCCCTGGTCCTGTTCCCGACGGTCCAGGCCGGTCCAACGGCGGCCGCTGTTGGCGATGGAGACGCCCACTTCGAGGAGTTGCTTGCGGTCGTACCAGCCGCGCAGCTTGGGCCCGACGATCGCCGCGTACGCGTCGCCGTCCGCGACGCGGAGCAGCTCGGCGAGGGCGCCCGGCTCGGGCGCGGCGTCGTCGTGCAGCAGCCACAGCCACTGGACGGGCTCGCCGTGCGGCAGCTCGGGCATGTCGTACGCCTCGTCGCGCCAGGTCCTGCTGACCGGGTCCCACCCGCTGGGCCGCTTCAGGTACGGCAGCTCCTCGGGGCCGAGGACGGGCGCGGTGCGGGCGGCCTCGTCGACGGCGGCGCCGAAGCCCGTCCGCCGCGCGAGGTGGAGCACCCGGTCGTCGCCGATGGCCTCGGTGACCAGCCGCGCGGAGTCGTCGGCGCTGCCGGTGTCGGCGGCGACGACGTTCTGTACGGGGCGTTCCTGGCCGAGCAGCCCGGCGAGGACGTCCGGCAGCCACCGGGCGCCGTCGTGGGACACGAGCACGGCGGTGACGACGTGCCGCGGGAACTCGGGCTGCTGCGTGGGGGAAGCGGGGGTGAACGCGGCTTGGGTGGCGGACATCGGGTTACGGGCCCTCCGGCCGGGGGTCGCCCGCGGGGGGCGTTGGAGCGTCTCGGACGGAGGCCCACACTAATGGCTGGCACGACACCGGTCCGCCGCCTGTGGACAGAGCCCGGGCGGGGGACCGTTCTTTACGTACGCGTGTGCGCGGTTTGGCCGATCGGCACCCTTCGCCGGCCGGTACCGGGCCCGGTCCCGCATGCGCCGGGGGCCGTGTCCTTGCCGCGGGCCGTATCCCGCCGGGGGCCCATCCCGCCGGGGGCCGTATCGCGCCGCGGCCGCCCGGCTCGGCGCTCGGTCGTCGTTGCGGCAGTCGGCCGGTGGCCTTCACGGCGGCCGGCGCGGTGCCCTCCGGGCGGGGCCGTGCGAGCGGGCGCTCCTGGCGGCCGGGCGCCCGACGACGGTCCGGGGGGTGCCGACGGGTGGCTGCCGGCTGTGCCGCGGCGCCCGGTCGGTGCCTGGCGCCCGGTCGGCGGGCAGCCTGGGGCTCCGCTCGCGTGGCGGGGCGCCCGGGGGCCGGAGAGGCGCGCTCCGGCGGTGGCCGGGGGCGCCGGACGCGCACGCTCCGGGGTGGCCGGGCGGCGCCGGGTGGTGGGGTCAGAACGCGGCGGCGGACGCCACGTCAGACCGCGGCCTTTTTCAGGCGGCGGCGCTCGCGCTCCGACAGACCGCCCCAGATTCCGAATCTTTCGTCATTGGCGAGCGCGTACTCGAGACATTCCGAACGGACTTCGCACGCGAGGCAGACCTTCTTGGCCTCGCGAGTGGATCCGCCCTTCTCGGGGAAGAAGGACTCCGGATCGGTCTGGGCGCACAACGCGCGCTCCTGCCAGCCGAGTTCCTCATCCGCGTCCTCGACCAGCAGTTCCTGGAACAACTCGGTCATGTGCGCCCCTCGTCGGTCTTTGCGTCCCCGTGATGTGGCCGTTTGTCGAATTTTTCGGCCGAACGACACGAGTGAAATTACAAGTGCGGTGCTCCGGGCCAGTCAAGCCGGGATCTGCTATTGGCCCCGGTATTCACTCTGCGGAACCAAGGTTATGCGGAAAGTGTTCAAATCAGCAAAAATGAGACACATGCCGCTACCCTGCCCGCACCCTCCCTTTCACCGCCTCTTCAAGGGAGGACGTCCGCCGCTTCGATCTTGTTGCGGCCGAGCCGGTGAAGCGACCCGGATCACAGTCAGGTCACGAGGAGGCGGTGACGTTTGCGCGGGCGGTTGCTGCGGCATGTGTCCTGGCCTCTTCCAGCACAAACCTTTCTCCGGACGGAGTAACCGGATGAGGTGAAACATTTCCGCCAAATCGGGCATTGGGTTGACAGACGTAATCGAGCCGGTCACCTTTGATGGCATGCCAGCGACCACAGCGCTCCTCGCGACCCACGCCCGTGGGTCCCACCGCGCTGCCCGGGCTCTCCAGCCGCTCTGTCGCTGTTGCTGTCGCTGTTCCAGCTGTTGATGCCGTAGCGCTCCAGCGCCTCTCCCCAGCGTCTGCTTTCCGCCTTTCCCGCGTGTACCGCTTCCGGTTTCCGGACCTGTTTCTCTCGAGGAACCCCCGCATCCCATGAACAGCGACAGCGACCTCCAGATCGCCGGCGACATCCTCGCCGTACAGCACCTTCTCCAGCCCGCCAAGGAGCACCCCTCCACCGTGGCCGAGTTCGTCGGGCTGGCGCGCTCCATCGCCGCCGACCGGACCCAATGGGCCCACCTCGTCGAGTACGACGCCACTACCCGCTGGTACCACCGGCTGCGCACGGGGCCCGGTTACGAGGTGTGGCTGCTGTCCTGGGTGCCCGGACAAGGCACAGGTATGCATGATCATGGCAACTCTTCCGGCGTACTGACCGTCCTCGAGGGCGAACTGACGGAACGTACGGAAAAGGGCGCCCGGATGCTCACCGGCGGCGCACAGCGGGTCTTCGCGCCCGGGTACGCGCACGATGTCGTCAACGACTCGCTCGAACCGGCCGTCAGCCTGCACGTCTACTACCCGGGCCTGACCGACATGCCGATGCACGGCACCGGCTGCTCCACCCCACGGACCGCGGATGTCGTAGTCGCCTGACAGACTGCTCCGCATGCGCATTGTGGTTCTGGCCGGCGGCATCGGCGGTGCCCGTTTTCTGCGCGGCCTCAAGCAGGCCGCGCCCGACGCGGACATCACGGTCATCGGCAACACCGGTGACGACATCCATCTGTTCGGGCTGAAGGTCTGCCCCGACCTCGACACGGTGATGTACACCCTGGGCGGTGGCATCGACGAGGAGCAGGGCTGGGGGCGTGCGGACGAGACGTTCCAGGTCAAGAGCGAGCTCGCCGCCTACGGGGTGGGGCCCGAGTGGTTCGGCCTCGGCGACCGCGACTTCGCCACCCACATCGTCCGTACGCAGATGCTGGGCGCCGGTTACCCGCTGAGCGCCGTGACCGAGGCGCTGTGCGCCCGGTGGAAGCCGGGGGTGCGGCTGCTGCCGATGTCCGACGACCGGGTCGAGACCCATGTCGCCATCGAGATCGAGGGCGAGCGCAAGGCCGTCCACTTCCAGGAGTACTGGGTGAGGCTGCGCGCCTCCGTGGACGCGCAGGCGGTCGTGCCGGTCGGCGCCGAGCAGGCCAAGCCCGCGCCCGGGGTGCTGCAGGCCATCGGCGAGGCCGACGTCGTGCTCTTCCCGCCGTCCAACCCGGTCGTCTCCATCGGGACCATCCTCGCCGTGCCCGGCATCCGCGAGGCGATCGCCGACGCGGGCGTGCCGGTCGTGGGCCTCTCCCCCATCGTCGGGAACGCACCGGTGCGCGGGATGGCCGACAAGGTGCTCGCCGCGGTGGGCGTCGAGGCCACGGCCGCGGCGGTCGCCCAGCACTACGGCTCCGGGCTGCTCGACGGCTGGCTCGTCGACACGAGCGACGCGGGCACGGTCGGCGAGGTCGAGGCGGCCGGCATCCGGTGCCGGGCGGTGCCGCTGATGATGACCGACGTGGACGCGACGGCGCAGATGGCGCGTGAGGCTCTGGCCCTTGCCCAGGAGGTGCGTGCGTGACGCCTCCCTCGTACCGGGTGTGGGCGCTGCCCGGGCTGCCGGAGGTGCAACCCGGTGACGACCTCGCCAAGCTGATCGCGGCCACCGAGCCGGGGCTGGCCGACGGTGACGTACTGCTCGTCACGTCGAAAATCGTCAGCAAGGCGGAGGGGCGGATCGTCGCGGCGGACGACCGCGAGGCGGCGATCGACGCCGAGACGGTACGGGTGGTGGCGCGGCGCGGCACCCTTCGTATCGTCGAGAACCGGCAGGGCCTGGTCATGGCCGCGGCCGGGGTCGACGCGTCCAACACCCCGGCGGGGACGGTGCTGTTGCTGCCCGAGGACCCGGACGCGTCCGCGCGGGCCATCCGCGACGGGCTGCGGGACGCGCTCGGCGTGGACGTCGGTGTGATCGTCACGGACACCTTCGGGCGGCCGTGGCGCAGCGGGGTGACCGATGTGGCGATCGGCGCGGCCGGGGTGCGGGTGCTGGACGACCTGCGCGGCGGTACGGACGCGTACGGCAACCCGCTCGTCGCCACCGTGGTCGCCGGGGCGGACGAGCTGGCCGCGGCCGGGGACCTGGTGAAGGGCAAGGCGGCGGGGCTGCCGGTCGCGGTGGTGCGGGGCCTTGCGCACCTGGTCGTCGCCGAGGAGGACGACGAGGGCGCGCGGGTGCTGGTGCGGGACGCGGCGGACGACATGTTCCGGCTCGGTACGTCCGAGGCGGTGCGGGAGGCGGTGACGCAGCGGCGGACGGTGCGGGAGTTCACGGACGACCCCGTGGACCCAGGTGCGGTCCGGCGGGCGGTGGCCGCCGCCCTGACGGCGCCCGCGCCGCACCACACGACGCCGTGGCGGTTCGTGCTGCTGGAGTCGGAGGAGTCGCGGGTGCGGCTGCTGGACGCGATGCGGGACGCGTGGATCGCGGACCTGCGGGCCGACGGCCTCGGCGAGGACGCCGTCGCGCGGCGGGTGCGCCGCGGGGACGTGCTGCGGCGTGCGCCGTACCTGGTGGTGCCGTGCCTGGTGATGGACGGCTCGCACCGGTACGGGGACGCGCGGCGTGACGGGGCGGAACGGGAGATGTTCGTGGTCGCGGCCGGGGCCGGCGTGCAGAACTTCCTGGTGGCGCTGGCGGGTGAGCGGCTGGGGTCGGCGTGGGTGTCGTCGACGATGTTCTGCCGGGACGTCGTACGGGACGTGCTGGACCTGCCGGGTGACTGGGACCCGATGGGCGCGGTGGCCGTCGGACGGCCGGCGGGCGTGCCCCGGCCGCGGGCGGCGCGGGAGGTGGAGGAGTTCGTCGAGGTGCGGTGAGGCGGGCACGGTGCGGCGGGTGCGGTGTGGTGCGGTGCGGCAAGTGCGGTGCGGCGGGTGCGCGGTGAGAGGGGTGCGGTGACGCCGTGCGGGACGGGGACGGGGACGGGGACGAGGTCTAGAGCGCCGCGATGTTGCCCGGCGTGAAGCGGGGGCCGTGGCGGGGCGGGATGTGGCCGCTGAGGAGGATGAGGCGGGCGGCGCGGTGGCGTTGGCCCGCGTAGGGGGACAGCAGTTCCAGCATCTCGTCGTCGTCGGCGTCCCGGCGGCCGGCCAGGGCGTAGCCCACGATGCTCGGGAGGTGGTAGTCGCCGGTGGTGACCGCGTCGGGGGCGCCGTTGCTGCGCTGGACCGTCTCGGCGGACGTCCACGGGCCGATGCCCGGGATCAGTTCCAGGCGCTGCCGGGCCTGCTCGGGTTCCATCGTGGCGGCCTCCTCCAGGCGGCGGGCCACCCGGACGGCGCGGATCACCGTGGCGGAGCGCTTCGAGTCGACGCCCGCGCGGTGCCATTCCCAGGACGGGATCAGCGCCCATGTACGCGGCTCGGGCATCACGTACAGGCGGTCGTTCGGGCCCGGCGCGGGATCGCCGAACTTCCGTACGAGCAGACGCCACGCCCGGTAGGCCTCGTCCGTCGTGACCTTCTGCTCCAGGATCGAGGGGATCAGCGACTCCATGACCAGCCCGGTCCGGGTCAGCCGCAGCCCCGGACGGCGCCGCTCGGTGGCGGCCAGCAGCCGGTGGCGCGGGGTGAACGCGGACGGGTCGTCCTCCGCGCCGAGGAGCGCCGGGAGGCGGTCCAGGAGCCACTGGGCGCCCGCGCCCCACGCCTCCGCCTCGACGGCACCGCCACGCGCCGCGACCCGCAGCGTCCCCGGGCCCTCCGGGGTGCGGCTGGTGCGCCAGACGGAACCGTCGGGTGCCGTACGGAACGTGGGGTCGGCCGGACCGCGCCGCAGCGGTCCCAGGGCGAGCCCGAGGTCCAGCGGCCAGGGCGGGGTCCAGCTCCGGGTGCGGGGAGGTGAGGCCTGCGCGGGTATGGCGACCTGTCCGCCGCGCACGGTCGTGCGGGTCGGGCGTGGTGCGTAACGGCCTGCCACGTCGGTACGGTCCTCGGCGTCGGGGGCGGCCCCCGGTCGGGGTCCCTATGAGGGTAGCTCCAGCCCGGCGGACCCCGCAGCGCCCCGCAGGGCCCCGCCACCGGGCCGGGGACCTGCGCCTTGGGCGCCGCCCGCCCTACTGGTCCGAAGAGAACCGCACCGCACCGTCCGGCAGGCGGGCTCCGCACCACACGCGTACGCCGTCGCGCAGCTCGTTGTCCGCGCCCACGTACGCACCGTCGCCGATGACCGCCCCGTGCAGGATCGTCCGGGCGCCCACCCGGGCGCCCTCGCCGATCAGCGAGTCGTGGATCACCGCGCCGGCCTCGACGACCGCACCGTCCATGACGGTGCTGCCGTCGACGCGGGCGCCCTCGCCGACCGTCGCGCCGGAGCCGATGACCGTACCGCCCGTGAGCTTGGCGTCCGGGGCGACGAAGGCGCCGTCGAGGACGAGCCGGTCGCCGCGGCGGCCCGGCACGGCCGGCGACGGGGCGCGGCCCAGCACCAGGTCGGCGGAGCCGCGCACGAACGCCTGCGGGGTGCCCAGGTCCAGCCAGTACGTGGAGTCGACCATGCCCTGGAGGTGGGCGCCGGTCGCCAGCAGGTCGGGGAACGTCTCACGTTCGACCGAGACGGGACGACCGGCCGGGATGGTGTCGATGACCGAGCGGCGGAAGACGTACGCGCCCGCGTTGATCTGGTCGGTGACGATCTCCTCGGGCGTCTGCGGCTTTTCCAGGAACGCCGTGACCCGGCCGGTGGCGTCCGTCGGGACGAGCCCGAACGCCCGCGGGTCCTCGACCCGCGTGAGGTGGAGCGAGACGTCCGCGCCGGACGTCTCGTGGGTGTCCACCAGGGCCCGGATGTCCAGTCCGGTGAGGATGTCGCCGTTGAAGATCAGGACCGGCTCGTCCGGTCCCGAGTGCAGGCGTGAGGCGACGTTGCGGATGGCCCCGCCGGTGCCGAGCGGCTCGCGTTCGGTGACGTACTCGATGTGCAGGCCGAGCGACGACCCGTCGCCGAAGTACGGCTCGAACACCTCGGCGAGGTACGAGGTCGCCAGCACGATGTGCTCGACGCCCGCCGCCCGGGCACGGGCCAGCTGGTGCGTGAGGAACGGGACGCCCGCCGCCGGGACCATCGGCTTGGGCGTGTTGACCGTCATCGGACGCAGCCGGGTGCCCTTGCCACCGACCAGGAGGATCGCTTCTGTCACCTGTCGTCTCTGCTTCCTGCTGGGTCCGGTCGATGGGCCACATCGGTCATATGACCGATACGACCGGACAGTGTATGCAGACCGTTGTGTGCAGACCGTTCGGTACAGCCGCCCCGGTCGTCGTCACCGGCCCTGGTACTTGGCCGACGCGCTCCGGGCCGTGCCCAGCTTGCCGTAGAGCCGTGCGCCGGGGCAGTCGGTCGAAAAGCCGTCCCTGTGCCCCGAGATGACGTTGAGTTTGACCTTTGTGCCCTTCTTGTACCGGTTTCCGCCACCCGAGGTCAGGGTGGACTTCCCCCGCGGATCCTTTCCGTACAGTCCGAGCTTCCATGCCGTCAGCCGTGCGACGGCGGTCACCGCCGCCGAGGGCGGGGTGGACTGACTGTACGTGCCCAGGACCGCGATGCCCATGCTGTTGGTGTTGAAGCCTCGGGTGTGCGCGCCCAGCACGGCCTTGGCCACGCCTCCCGCACGTCCTTCGTAGATGTTTCCGCACTTGTCGACGGCGAAGTTGTAGCCGAAGTCACGCCAGCCGCTGCTCTTGACGTGGTAGCGGTAGATACTGCGCAGAACGGACGGGGCCTGCTTGCAGGTGTAGTTGTTGCCGGTGGCGCTGTGGTGGACGAAGGCCGCCTGGACGGACTTGGTGTAGACGAAGTTGCGTTCCCGCAGCTTCTCGTCCGCCCCCCATCCCTTGCGGGTGATGATGCGCGGGCGGGCACCGATGTACGGCTTGGAGGTCATGGCCTCCTCGCCGAACTGGTCGGCGAACGCCGCCTCCGTCTCCTCCTTGGACAGTTCGGGGATCTCGGCCGCGCCGAGCGGCACGAGTTCGGCGTTGACGGCGGACGCCGCCGACTCCTCCGGCGTCAGCGCCGGGGCAGGAACCAGGACCTGGCCGGTGGTGGTGCCGGTGTCGGTGCCCTCGGGGATCTCGGGGCCCTGGGCGGTGTCCTCACTGGCGGGTTCGCTGCTGGGCTCGTCGCCGGGGTCGACGAGCTCGATGCGCATACCGCGCGGCAGGGACGCGGGCGTGGCGCCGGAGCGCGGGGCCTCGGCCCGTACGCGTACCTCGACGCCGTCCGAGGCGCCGACCCACAGCGGGGCGGTGGAGCCGCGGACCGTGCCCGAGTCGCGTTCGGGGGTGCCCGGGTCGGCGGCGTGGGCGTGGTTGTGGGTCTCGACGGACTGCCAGCCGGACCAGGCGCCGGTGCCGGTGGCACGGGTGCGGACCTGGACCGAGCCGTGCAGCTCGGCGTCCGGGTCGTCCCAGACGACGCCGACCAGCGAGAACGGCCGGACGTCGCGCCGGGTCAGCCCCTGCTGCGCGGCGCCGGTCGCCCGGTCGGAGCGGAGCGCCCGCAGCGGCAGCGACTGGGTGGAGCCGGGTACGGACACGTCGCCGGCGGCGACGGCGGAGACGGCGGAGACGGCGGCGGACGTGGACGGGGCGGACGGGCCGGCGCTCGCGGGGAGCGCCTGCGGGAGCACGAGGGCCGCGGCGCACGCGACACCGATCGAGGATGCAAGGTAGACACGCATGAGGCGATCCTGGGCGGGCCGGACGCGCCCCGCCCGCCGGGAAACTGACGGCCCATCGGTCCGACCGGCGGACGCCGTCACCGGTACGGCCGACCCCGCCCGCCCGGCGCGCGTACCCTGGCGCGCGTGAACGCGACCGACCGTACCCCCGCCGACCTGCTGCGATCCGCTCTCGCCACGGATCCGGCCCGCCCCTTGGTCACCTACTACGACGACGCAACCGGTGAACGCGTCGAATTGTCGGTGGCCACCTTCGCCAATTGGGTGGCCAAGACGGCCAACCTCCTCCAGGACGGCCTGTCCGCCGAGCCCGGCGAACGGGTCGCACTCCTGCTGCCGGCCCACTGGCAGACCGCCGTCTGGCTCGTCGCCTGCTCCTCGGTGGGCGTCGTCGCCGGCCTGAACGGTGACCCGGCCTCCGCGGACCACGTGGTCGCCGGCCCCGACCGGCTCGACGAGGGCCTCGCCTGCCGGGGCGAGCGCCTCGCGCTGTCCCTGGCACCGCTGGGGCGCCGCTTCCCCTCCCCTCCGGCGGGGTACGACGACTACGCGGTCGAGGTCCCGTCACAGGGCGACGTGTTCGCCCCGTACGTCCCGGTGGACCCGCAGGCCCCGGCGCTCAGCGTGGGCGGTACGGAGCTGACCGGCGCGGAACTGGTGGACCGGGCGCGTGCGGACGCGGGGCGGCTGGGCCTGGAGAGCGGGGCGCGGCTGCTCTCGGCGCTGCCGTACGACTCGTGGGAGGGCGTTTCGGCGGGGCTGTACGCGCCGCTGGCGGCCGGTGCGTCCGTCGTCCTGTGCCGGAACCTGGACCAGCTGTCGCCCGAAGCGCTCGCGAAGCGGGTCGAGAGCGAGCGGATCACCAGCACTCTGGTGTGAAGTCCACCCGTCCGGCGCACGGCGTGCCGAGTCCCTCGGGGTTCGGCGCCGTCCGCGATGGATGATCGGTCCCACACCCCTCGTGTGAAGGACGGACGGACGACGTGACGGACAGCGCTGGTACGCCCCCGGAGCCGGACCCCCCAGCGGGGGCGTCCGGTCCGGGCACCCCAGCCGGTGACGCCGCGCCGGACCGGCCGGCGCCCGGCCCGGCGGCCGGCAAGGGCCGCACCCCCAAGGGCGGCGGCGGCAAGAAGCGCCGGCGGAGTACGCCCCACCCGGCGGCCGGCCAGGTCAAGAACGGGACGCGCCCCTCGAAGCCGGCCCCGGCGAAACCGGCCCCGGCGACCCCCGCCCCCGCGAACCGGGCTCCGGCGCCGGCCCCCGCACCGGACCCCGAACCGACCGGGCCGACCCCACCGACCCCACCGACCCCACCGACCCCACCGACCGGGCCGACCGGGCCGACCGGGCCGACCGGGCCGACCCCACCGACCGGATCCGCCGCCACTCGTCGCACCGGCTTCCGGCGGCCGCGCGGCCTGCGGGTGATCGCCTTCGTGGGCGCGGTCGCCGTGCTCGTGGCCGCCGGGGCCGGATGGTGGCTGTACAAGAAGCTCGACGAGAACATCACCACCGACATCTCCGCCGCCGCCGAGCTGGAGCGGTACGCGAAGGAGCGCCCCAGCTCCCTGGTGCGCGGCGCGCGGAACATCCTGCTGATCGGGTCGGACACCCGCGCCGGGAGCGGCAACGCCCAGTACGGCCGGGACAAGGGCGTCCAGCGCTCCGACACGACGATCCTGCTGCACCTGGCCGCCCACGGGCGCGGTGTGACGGCGGTGTCCGTGCCGCGCGACCTGATGGTGCGCATCCCGAGCTGCCGCACGCCCGACGGCAGCCGCAGCACGCCGCAGTTCGCCCAGTTCAACTGGGCGTTCGGGCTCGGCGGTACGGCCTGCACGGTCCGTACGCTGGAGAAGCTGACCGGCATCCGCATCGACCACCACGTGGTGATCGACTTCCGGGGCTTCAAGGACATGGTGGACGCGGTGGGCGGCGTACGCGTCTGCGTCACCAAGCCCATCAACGACCCCGACGCCCGGGTGAACCTGAAGCCCGGTGCCCGGACGCTCAACGGCGAGCAGGCCCTCGGTTACGTACGGGCCCGCAAGTCCCTCGGCAACGGCAGCGACACCGAACGCATGGGCCGGCAGCAGCAGTTCCTGGGCGCCCTCATCAACAAGGTGCAGAGCAATGGGGTGCTGCTCAACCCGACGCGCCTCTACCCGGTGCTCGACGCGGCCACCAGGTCGGTCACGACCGACCCGGGACTGGACTCGCTGAAGGACCTGTACGACCTGTCGCGCGCGATGCGCAGCGTACCGACCGAGAAGGTGCAGTTCCTGACGGTGCCGCGGCGCCCCTACCGTGACAACCCGAACCGTGACGAACTCGTACAACCCCGTGCGAACAGCCTGTTCAAGCGCCTGCGTGACGACGAGCCGGTCGCGGTCGTGCCGGGTGACGGGCAGGAGTCCGGTAGCGAGGAGCCGACGGATCCGAGCAGGCGCAAGAGGGATGCGAGGCCTTCCGCGACGCCGACCTTCACCGGCACGAATGCCGCTGCCGGCACCTGCAAGTAATGGCTGTGAGTAAAGCGATGCCCAAAGAGGGCACGGATCTCCATGCGGATTGGGCGGATTGCCCCCTTGTAAGGTGCGTGCAATTTGTCACGGGCGTCGCCCCACGCTGAACTGGGCGGATAGTGTGACGCGATCCGGTGCTCCCGGCCGTGAGGTCGCGCACCCGAGATCGTGGAACCGAGCGCCTGACGGGGGAGGCGCCTCGCGTGGCACCGACGGAGGACTCAAGCAACCGTGGACGCGCACAGCCGTGGACGGGCGGACGACATCGACCCCGCCGACCAGTGGGTGCTCAACCCGCAGACCGGTAATTACGAACTGCGACTGGAGCATTCCACTGAGCAGTCGGCGCCCTCGGCGCCGTCCACCCGTCCCACCGGCCGCCGCGCCACCACCACCTCCAGAACGGCCACGACCGGCAGCAGAACGGCCGGCGTCCCCGGCCAGCGCAGGCGCCGCACATCCGGTGCTCCGGAGGGATCCGGCCACGGCGGCGGTACGCCCCCGGCGGCGGGCCGCCGCAAGCGCAAGCCGCAGAAGTCCCGCAAGAAGAAGGCCCTGATGTGGACGAGCGGCGTGACGGCCGGCATGGTCGTCGCCCTCGCCATCACGGCGTACGCCTATTACGAGCACCTCAACTCAAACATCAGCACGGTCGACATCGCGGGTGCGGGCAGCGGCGGCTTCAAGAAGGACCAGGCCATCAACATCCTGGTCATCGGTACGGACAAGCGGACCGGCGACGGCAACGAGGGCTACGGCGACAAGAACAGCGCTGGGCACGCCGACACCACGATCCTCTTCCACGTCTCCAAGGACCGGACGAACGCCACCGCGATGTCCATCCCGCGGGACCTGATGACCGACATCCCGGACTGCGAGACGAAGACGTCCGAGGGTACGAAAGTGATCCCGGGCGAGCAGAACGTCCGGTTCAACACCAGCCTGGGCCAGGCCGACCGCGACCCCGGCTGCACCATGCGCACGGTCAAGGAGATCACCGGGCTGACCATCGACCACTTCATGATGGCCGACTTCAACGCGGTGAAGACGCTGACCACGGCGATCGGGGGCGTCGAGGTGTGCGTGGCCAAGGACGTCGACGACAAGCAGTCGAAGCTGAAGCTCACCAAGGGCAAGCACATGATCCAGGGTGAGGACGCCCTCGCCTTCGTCCGCACCCGGCACGCCTTCGGCAACGAGAGCGACCTCGACCGGATCAAGACCCAGCAGCAGTTCCTCGGCTCGATGATCCGCAAGATGAAGTCGAGCGAGACGCTCACCAGCCCGTCCAAGTTGATGGACCTCGCGGAGGCGGCCACCCAGGCCCTCACCGTCGACACGGGGATAGGGAGCATCAACAAGCTCCAGGACCTCGGCAGCGAGCTGGCCAAGGTGAACCCGAAGAACATCACCTTCACCACCCTTCCCGTCGTCGACAACCCGGCCGAGACGGTGAAGGCCACGGTCGTCGTCGACGAGGCGAAGGCGCGACCGCTCTTCTCGATGATGCAGAACGACGTCTCGCTCACCGAGGTGAAGGAGAAGCAGAAGGACGCCAAGAACGCCCAGGCCGCGCTGCTCAAGGGCGCGCGGGCGCAGGCCTCCGAGGTGCGCGTGGACGTGTACAACGGCAGCGGCAAGACGGGCGCGGCGCAGAGGACCCTCGACTGGCTTCAGAATGACGAGGGCGTCTTCAAGTCCTCGAACAAGAGCAACGCCCCGCATGACATCCCGAAGACGACGCTGGAGTTCGCGCCGAACCAGGCCGACCAGGCCCGCAAGCTCGCGGACCTGATGGGCCTGCCCGCCACGGCGCTGAAGCAGGGGACGGCGGACGCCGGGGAGAGGGAGCCGATGAAGCTCACGCTCGGCGGGGACTTCAAGGGCGCGGGGGTGCCCATCGCCGCTCCGGCGAAGGCGCCGGAGGGTGTGCAGAAGGTAGAGGCAGACAAGCAGGTCTGCGCGGAATGACGCATTCCTGAATGACAGGGGGACCTGGGGTGGGGCAGAGCAGCGTGCGTGGGGAGGGGACGCGAGAAGGCGTTCCGCACGCCCGTGAACTGGGCTGGGACGAGGGTCTGTACGACGACTCGTCGTCCGGCGACACGGACGATACGGCGAAACCGGCGCAGGCGGCCGGACGCGAGAACGCGGCGAGGCCGGCGGAAGCGGGGGCCGGTGCCCAGGGCGGCGGGAGCCGTCGTCGCGGCAGCGGCGGCGGCTCCCGCCGCGCCGGGAAGGGCGCCGGGAACGGCAGGAACGGCAGGAACGGCAAGCGGCGGGTGCTCCGGTGGAGTGCCGCCGTGCTGTCGCTGCTGATACTGGGGACGGCCGGCGCCGGATACCTCTACTACGAGCACCTCAACGGCAAGATCAAGAAGGAAGACCTGACGCTCGGCAAGAACGGGATGCCCGAGCACAAGGCGAACGCCGCGGGCCAGACACCGCTGAACATCCTGCTGATCGGCTCGGACGCCCGGAACTCCAAGGCGAACCAGGACCTGGGCGGCGGCAGGGACACCTTCGACGGCCCCCCGCTCGCCGACGTACAGATGTTGGTGCACCTCTCCGCCGACCGCAGCAACATCTCCGTCGTCAGCATGCCGCGCGACACCATGCTGCGGCTGCCGGAGTGCAGGGACAGCCAGGGAAAGGTCTACCCGGCGCGCGAGTTCGCCCAGACCAACGAGTCGCTGGACCGCGGCGGTCCGGGCTGCACCGTGGCCACCTGGGTCGAGCTGACCGGCATCCCCATCGACCACTTCATGATGATCGACTTCGCGGGTGTCGTGTCGATGGCCGACGCGATCGGCGGCGTACCCGTCTGCGTCGACAAGAACATCGAGTCCCGGACCGCCGACGGCAAGGGCTCCGGCCTGAAACTGCCCGCGGGAACGCACCCCATCAAGGGCGAGCAGGCACTCCAGTGGCTGCGCACCCGGTACGGCTGGGTCGGCGGCACCGACCTGGAGCGGGCCAAGGCGCAGCACATGTACATGAACTCGATGGTCCGCGAGCTGCGCAGGAACGCCAAGCTCACCGACCCGAACAAGCTGCGCAAGCTCGCCGAGGCGGCCACCGAGGCGCTCACCGTGGACAAGGGACTCGACACCATCGGCAAGCTGTACGACGTGGCGGAGCAGCTCAAGAGCGTCCCGACCGGGCGCATCACCATGACGACGATGCCCAACTTCTACTCGACCCGCAGGCCCGGCAAGGTCGAGCCGACGCCGGGCGAGGCCGAGGAACTGTTCAGGATGATCCGCGAGGACATCCCCCTCGACGGCAAGCCGTCCAAGCGTGCCACTCCCACCGCCACGAAGGACAAGGCGGCCCTGCCCGCCGAGACCAAGGTGACCGTGCAGAACGGCACCTACACCGACCAGTTGGGCTCGGCCCAGGGGCGGGCGACCACGGTCGCCGGGCTGCTCGCCGAGAAGGGCTACACCCAGGCCAAGGCCGACGCGCTCACCCCGCGCGAGGCGAAGACGGTCGTCCGCTTCCCGGACGCGGACCTGGAGGCGGACGCCCAGGCGGTCGCCAAGTCGCTGGGCATCCCGGCCGGTTCGGTGCAGAAGTCGGACAAGGTACAGGGCATCACGCTCATCGTGGGTGCCGACTGGCGCGAGGGGACTGCCTACCCGAAGCCCAAGCCCAGCGCGAAGACTCCGGGGTCCAACACCAGCAGGGCCGACCAGTCCGGCTGCATGGAGGTCGACCCCGGTTTCACCTGGTGACCGCTGGGCGTTACGCCGCCGTCCGGACGACCGCGGGGCGGCGGCTGGCGATGACCTTCTTCGCCAGCGAGCGGGGGCTCGTGAGGAACCCGTACCCCCACGACATGTGCATCGTGGCCAGCGCCACGGGGATCTGGAGCCGCGCCTTCAGCGGCAGGCCCTTGCCGGCCGGGACCGAGCCGGCGACGATCGCCGCCAGGTAGCCGCCGGGGACCACGAAACCGAGCGGGGTGAGCGTCGCACCCACCACGATGCCCGCCGCGATGGCGCAGACGGCGGTCGGCGGGGCGAGGTAGCGGAGATTGATGGAGCCCTGGTGGTAGCGGGCGACGACGTGCCGCCAGCGGCCGTAGTCCTTGTACTGCTTCGCCAGCGCCCGCACGCTCGGCCGGGGGCGGTACTGGACCCTCAGCTCCGGCGAGAACCAGATCAGGCCGCCCGCCTCGCGGATGCGGAAGTTCAGCTCCCAGTCCTGGGCGCGGATGAACTCCTCGTTGTAGCCGCCCTGCTGTTCGAGCGCCTCCCGCCGGAACACGCCCAGGTAGACGGTCTCCGCCGGGCCCGCCTCACCACCGGTGTGGAAGGCCGCGTTGCCGACGCCGATCTTCGAGGTCATCGCGGCGGCGACCGCGTGCTCCCAGTCGTTCTCCCCCTCGGCGTGCATGATGCCGCCCACGTTCTGCGCGCCCGTCTCCTCCAGGAGGCGGACGGCGGTCGCGATGTAGTTCGGCGACAGCATGCCGTGGCCGTCGACCCGTACCACGATCGGGTGACGCGACGCCTTGATCGCGGCGTTCAGCGCGGCGGGCGTGCGCCCGGTGGGGTTGGGCACGGTGTGGACCCGGGGGTCCTCCCGTACGAGCTCGGCGGCGATCTCGTCCGTACGGTCCGTGGACGGGCCGAGGGCGATCACCACCTCCATCTCGCCGTCGTACTCCTGCTCGAGGATGTGACGGACCGAAGCGCGCAGATGCCGCTCCTCATTGAGGACCGGCATGATCACGGAGACCGGGGGCAGGGGCGGAGGCGTGGCGTTCATCGTCGGCCACGTTACCGCGAACGGGGGACACCGGTGCGCGCCGCCCGGGTGGCGCGGGCGGTCGCTGATCGTATGGGCCTACTGTGCCCACTATTCCCCCAGCCGCCCGCGGAGGTGTCCTTCGTGCCCACGCCGCCCCGCCGCCCCGCCCCTCCACGGCCACCCGTCCCCGGGCGGCCGAGACGGGCCCAGGCGCCGGCACCGGCCGTGCGGCAGGAGCGGCGGGCGAGGACCCGGTGGGGCACGCGGATGGCGACCACCCTGTCGGTGCTGGTCCTCGCGGCGGGCGGGATCGGGCACGCGATCGTCACGAGCCTGGACACGGAGATCGGCCGGGTCGACCCGTTCAAGGACATGAAGAACCGTCCCGCGCCCGGTCACGGCACCAACATCCTGGTCGTGGGCACCGACGGACGCGACAAGATCACGCCGCGGGAGAAGGAGAAGTACCGGCTCGGCGGCGCACCCTGCCGGTGCACCGACACGATCATGCTGGTGCACATCTCCGCCGACCGTAAACGGGCGAGCATGGTGTCGCTGCCCCGCGACTCGTACGCCGAGATCCCGCCCCACATCGACGCCACCACCGGCAAGCACCACCACCGGCATCCGGTGAAACTGAACGCCGCCTACGCGGAGGGCGGGCCGAACCTCACGGTGCGGACCGTCGAGCACATGACCGGCATCAAGATCGACCACTACCTGGAGCTGGACTTCACCAGCTTCATGCGGACCGTCGACGCCATCGGGGGCGTGGAGATCTGCACCGCCAAGCCGATGAAGGACGCGTACACCGGTCTCGACCTGCCGGCCGGCACGCACAAGCTGGACGGCGGGGGCGCCCTTCAGTACGTGCGCTCCCGCCATGTCGACGGGGCGTCCGACCTGGGGCGCATGCAGCGGCAGCAGCGGTTCATGGCGGCGCTGATCGACCAGGCGACCAGCAACGGCACCATGCTGAACCCGGTGAAGTTCCAGCAGGTCGTCACTTCCATGCTCAGCTCCGTACGGGCCGACGAGGGCTTCGGCGCGGAGCAGCTGCTGGCCCTGGCGAAGGCCATGCGCGGCTTCACGGCCGCGTCGTCGGAGTTCACCTCCGTACCGGTCAGCGACACCAGCTTCCCCGTCAAGGGCATCGGCTCGACGGTGAAGTGGGACCCGGTGAAGTCCAAGAAGCTGTTCGCGGCGGTACGGGACGACAAGCCACTCGCCCCGTACGCCCCACGCAGCGGTGTCCGCAAGAAGCTCGTCGAGGTCTCGCCGCAGCAGATCCGGGTCCAGGTCTACAACGGCACGCGCGTCCACGGCCTCGGCGCCCGGATCGACACGGCGCTGCGAGCGACCGGCTTCCGTACCAGCAAGACGGCCCTGAACTGGGCGCGGCGTGACGTGGGCCGCACCATCGTCTGGTTCGACCCCCGCTGGGACCGCTCGGCCCGCTCCCTGGCCACGGCGCTCCCCGGCTGCGAGCTCCGCCCCGTGGAGGGCCAGGGCGCGGTGTTCAAGGTCACGGCCGGCGCGAACTTCGTGGGGGTCGTGCCGGTGCGTGCGGAGAACGCCTTCCAGGGCGAATTCGGCGTGGTCACGGGCGACCAGGTCATCTGCGCCTGACGCCGGGCGGGGTGGGCGGTGAGCCCGGTGCCGGTACGGCGGCTGCCGGTGCGTGGGGGGTGTGGCCCCTCCGGGCTCGCCTCCTCGAGGCCGGCGGCCTGGGGTTTCGCGTCGGGGAGCCCGACTGTCGCCGCCGGCCTCTGCGGGGGCGACCCTGCACGGCCCCACCCCGGCCGGATGCCGACTGCGGGTGGTGCGGTGGGTCAGTCGTCGATGCCCTCCGCCGCGCGCTTCTCGCGGAGTTCCTTGATCGCGCGGCGGCGCGCCAGGCGGTGGGTGCGGCGGATCTGCGCCTCCTGGTAGCGGCGCTTGTCGCGTTCCGTCTCCGGGATCACCGGCGGAACGGTGCGCGGCTTGCCGTCCGCGTCGACGGCGGCGAAGACCAGGTAGGCCGAGCCGACCTGGGTCGCGGGCGTGGACTCGTTCCAGCGTTCGGCCAGGACCCGGACGCCGACCTCCATGGAGGACCGGCCGGTCCAGTTGACCTGAGCCTTCACATGGACCAGGTCGCCGACGCGGACCGGCTCCAGGAACACCATCTCGTCCATGGACGCGGTGACGGCGGGCCCGCCGGAGTGGCGGCCCGCGACGGCGCCCGCCGCGTCGTCCACCAACTTCATGATCACTCCGCCGTGCACCGTACCGAGGAGGTTGGTGTCACTGCCGGTCATGATGTGGCTGAGGGTGGTGCGGGAGGCCGAGGTCGGCTTTCCTTGCAGCTCGGAGGCCTGATCTGTCATGCCCTCCACCCTATGCCCGAGTCCGTCCCGCTCCTCATTGCATCAGGTTCGCTACAGCCCTGGCCCGATTCCCCACCCACCCTGTCGGGCTCCCGGGAGCGGCCTGCACACTGGTCCGCATGAACGACTGGCCCGATGGATGGACCGACGACCGCAACGCGCGTTACGGCCGTGGCAGCGCCGACGCCCAGCCGGAGGGCGTCCGCAGGATGCGCCATGTGCAGCGCCCCTCCGCGCCGCCGCAGCGCCCGCCGGTCCCCCAGCAGCAGTCGCGGGGGTACGACGACGCCTACGACAGCGGCTACAACACCGGGCAGGTCTACGGCAGCCCCGCGGGGGGCGGCCGCGGTGGCGGCCGTGCCGACCGCGGCTCGGTCCGCGCCCCGGGCCCGGCCCCGGACTGGCGCCGCCGCATCAAGATCGGGTCGATCGTGGTCCTGGTCGCCGTGCTGGGCACGACGATCGGCACGTACTTCTGGGCCGACGGCAAGATGCGCCGCGAGGTCGACCTCGCCAAGGTCATCGACCGGCCCAAGGAGGACGACTGCACGACGTACCTGATCGTCGGCTCCGACAGCCGTGAGGGCATGACGGCCGAGGAGAAGAAGAAGCTGCACACCGGCTCCGCCGAGGGCAAGCGCACCGACTCGATGATGATCCTGGCGGCCTGCGGCGGCGGCAACACCATGATCTCGCTGCCCCGTGACTCGGACGTGGAGATCCCCAAGTTCGTCGGCTCGGAGTCCGGCAAGACCTTCCCCGCCCAGGGCCGCCGCGTGAAGCTCAACGCCGCCTACGCGGAGGACGGCCCCGAGCTGCTGGTCCGCACCGTCGAGCACAACACCGGGCTGCGCATCGACCACTACGCCGAGATCGGCTTCGCGGGCTTCGCCAACATCGTCGACGCGCTCGGCGGTGTGGAGATGAACATCGAGAAGGGCTTCAAGGACAAGAAGTCCGGCGCCGACTTCCAGGCCGGCAAGCAGACCCTCAACGGTGAACAGGCCCTGGCCTTCGTCCGCACCCGGTACGCCTTCGCCGAGTCGGACCTGGCCCGCACGAAGAACCAGCAGAAGTTCCTGTCGGCACTGGCGAGCCAGGCGGCGACGCCGGGCACGATCCTCAACCCGTTCAAGCTCTACCCGACGCTGGGCGCGGGCCTGGACACGCTGATCGTCGACGAGGACATGTCGCTGTTCGACCTGGGCGAGATGTTCTTCGCGATGAAGGGCATCAGCGGCGGTCAGGGTACGTCGATCAACATGCCGATCAACGGCACGCGCGGCGGCAACCTGACCTGGGACAAGGCCAAGGTGCAGCAGCTGGTCCAGCAGATCCAGAACGACGAGAAGGTCACCGTCACGGAGAAGTGACGGCGCCGGACGTGTACGTCAGGAAGTCGGCCCAGGCGCCGGGCGTGAAGCCGAGCTGCGGGCCGGGGACGTTCTTGGAGTCGCGGACGTGGACGGTGTCGTCCGCGGCCGCGACCTCGACGCACTCGGGGCCGTCGGCTGTGCTGTAGCTGCTCTTGACCCAGGTCAGCTCGGCGTTCATGTCTCTCCCAGCAGTTTCTCGATGAAGGTCCGCGACAACCGAGGCGTGAGCGCCTGCGACCTGATCAGGCCGTACCGCATCTCAAGGATCTGAACCTCCTTGGGTTCGGTGATCAGGCGGCTGGTGAGCTGCACTTCGTTGTGCCCCACCGCCGTGCCGTCGCTCAGCTTAAGCACCTGGTGTGAGCCGTCCAGACCCGCGTGCTCCTCCGTCTCCGTCGGCATGACCTGGATCTCGACGTGCCTCAAGGTGCTGATTTCCAGCAGGTGTTCGAGCTGGTGGCGCAGCACCATTGTGCCTCCGGTCGGCCGCCTCAGCGTCGCCTCTTCCTGGACGAATGTCAGAAGGGGTGCGGGTTGTCGCTCGAAGACGGATTGCCGGGCCATCCGGGCCGCCACGAAGCGCTCCACCTGGTCCTCGGAGAACGCGGGACGCCGCCCCCCGTACAGCGCTCGGGCGTACTCCTCGGTCTGGAGCAGCCCGTGCACCACGCCCGCGGCATAGGCGCCCATCTCGACCGCGTCGGCCTCCAGCTTCGCCAGGTCCCGCACCTTCTTCGGGTACCTGGCCTCCGCGACGTCCTTCTTCATCGCCGCCAGCTTGCCGCCCGCCCCCAGGGCCTCGTCCGCCCTGTCCAGGAACTCCGGCTTGGGGATGCGCTTGCCCGCCTCCACCTTGTAGACCTGGTTCTCGCCGTACCCGATGGCCGCGCCCAGGTCCGCCGCGCGCATGTTCGCGGCCTCGCGCCACAGCCTGACCTGCCGCCCGACCGCCGCGATCACCGCTCCTGAGTCGTCCTCCAGGTCGATGTCCTGCTCCGGTTCGTCCGCCATGAGTGATCCGCCTCCGCCCGTGTCCGTGTGCGCCGCCGTACCGGATGGACAGGTCCGCACACCGGCTGGACAGTCACTGTCCGTACACGCGTCGCTCTTTTCAGCGTAAGCACGAGACGGCCACGCTGAGTCACGTGAACCTGGAAATCACCCGAACCGAACCTTCCGCTCCGGCCCGGCAGTTCACCGTGCTGCTGTCCCCCACCCGCCGTGGCGCCCGGCTCGCCCGCCTGCTGACCTCGGCCCAACTGGCCGACTGGGGGCTCCCGTCGGAGTCGGCCGCGCAGATCGTCGCCGAACTGGCCGCGAACGCACGGGCACATGGCCGCGTTCCGGGCAGGGACTTCCGCCTGGACCTCGTCGTCGCGGGCGGGCGCCTACGCATCGAGGTCACCGATACACGCGGGGACCGGCTGCCACCCGGTCCCGGCGCCGCCACCCCACCCGCACCCGACTCCGAGTGCGGACGCGGTCTGCTGATCGTCGAGGCGCTTGCCGACAGGTGGGGCATCGTCCCCGGACCCGTGCCCCGCAAGACCGTCTGGGCCGAGCTCGACCTCGCACCGTGACCGGTCGCACCGGGTCGCGGGTTTCCACGACCCGGTGGTCCGCGACATGGTGGCGCACGACGCGATCGGCCGCCTGGCCGCCGTCGCAACCGTCCGCGCCGTGCCTCGAAGGTGGTGCGCAGGTGCTTGAGCACGCGCTTCCGCATCGCCAAGGTCAGGGCCTGTGGCGAGCGTCATCGTGGATAAGAACCGGATGCGAGGTCCCGGCCTGGACTTCAGTCCGCTTCTCCAGGCGGCTGCCCCGTGGCAGGGTGATGGACATGATGTCGCTGGGGCCGTCCAGTGCGATGCGGTGCCACCGCCCGCGCGGGATGATGGCCGCTGTTCCGGCCGCCAGCTTGATCTCCTCCTCTTCTCCCGGCTGCTCCTGGCGGAAGTACAGGCGTATCCCGCCGGTGAGACAGGACACGACTTCGTCCGCCTCGGAGTGCATTTCCCAATGGTCGGCGTGGACGTCGGCGTCGGTCTCCACATGGAAGGTCATCAACTGCCAGCCGTCCCGCTCCGGGTCGAACACGGGTTGCTCGGCGCGCACCTGGCCGCTTTGGTCAAGGTGGATGAAGGAGGCGAACAGGTCGATCGGGGGAACGGTCATGCCGGGACATCCATTCTGCGGTGATCTTTCATCTGGTGGGTTGTAGAGCATGAGGGCCGGCCCGGTCGGCCGCCGCCTCACTCGGCTACGGCGCGGCGCAGGGCTGCGCCGAGTTCGGCGAACTGTCGCTGCGACACGTCGGCGGACAGGACCGCCAGCGAGCCGTGGAAGGTGCCGGGCCACTGGTGCAGTTCGACCGAGACGCCCGCCTGCAGCAGGCGCAGCGCGTAGGTGATGCCCTCGTCGCGGAGCGGGTCGAACTCGGCGGTGGCGACGTAGGCAGGGGGGAGGCCGGAAAGGTCGTCGGCCCGGGCCGGGGCGGCGCACGGCGTGGCGGGCTTGGAGCCCAGGTAGTGCCGCCACGCTGCGGTGAGTGTGTCGCGATCGTGCAGGGGCGTGTCGGTGAAGTTCCGTTGCGACCACGTCTCCTGACGATCGTCGAGCAAGGGCTGGTTGAGCAGTTGGAAACGGATTGCGGGCCCCTGCTGGTCACGTGCCCGCAGCGCCACCGCGGCTGCGAGGCCGGCGCCGGCGCTGTGCCCTCCGACGGCGATCCGGTTCGGGTCGATGTCCAGCTCGGCCGCGTGTTCGGCCGTCCAGGTCAGTACGGCGTAGGTGTCGTCCAGGGCGGCTGGGAATCGGTGCTCGGGAGATCGGCGGTAGTCCACCGAGATCACCACTGTGTCGGCGCCGGCCGCGATCCGGGCGGCAAAGTGGTGATCGGTGTCCAGATCCCCCATGACCCAGCCTCCGCCGTGCAGCCAGATGATCGTGCCCCGCGCCCCGTTCGGACGGTAGATCCGCACCGGCACATCCGGATCGGCGGGCACGGTACGGTCTTCGATCTCCATGCGTGATGTGTCCGGCGCGGGTGCCGCGGCGGCACGCTCGGCGTAGTTCTTGCGGTCGGTGACAGGGTCGGTCAGATCAGCTTTCACGAGTAGGGGAATGAACGCTTCGAGTTCGGGATCCATGACGACCATCCTCATCGCCGACGCCCAGGGCGTCAGCCGCCAACTGTCGGGCATCCGGCCCGGCTTACGCACCGATCGGCGCACCCACGGGCCCCTATCCTTGCGCTATGGAGGCCCTTGCTGAACGGCTGTCGCACCTGGACTCGCATGCCCAAGGCGCGATCCGCGTCGTCGCGTTCTACGACACGTTGATGCGCCGGCGGGTGGATATCCCGGCTCTCGCCCGGGCCTCGGCGGGCCTGGCCGGGTGCGCGGTCGGAATTCGGCTCCACGGCACAGGGCGGGTGATCCGCATCTCGTCCGACGGCAGGCAGGCGTCCACTCCGCTGCACTCCGCGTCCACCACGGCGCCGATCACCCTCGACGAGGAGGAGATCGGCACGGTGTGGCTGGAACGCCCCGGCCCGCCCAGTCCGCTCGATGACGTGCTCCTGGACCGGCTCGCCATCGCCGCCGCGGCGGTCGTCGAACGATATGGCCCGGCCCGCACCACCATGGCCGACCCCGCCCTCGTCGAACTGGCGATCAGCTCCGACAGCGACGAGGCGGCCCGGGCCCGGGCGCTACGGCTCTTGGGGTTCGCCGCCGACTTGCCGGTCCGTGTCGTCGCCGTACATTCGCAGCTTCCACTCAACGAGGTCGGCGCCCTCGTCTGCCCGGCCCACCCGGTGAAGGCGGCATCGCTCGCCGACGTGGGTGTCATCCTGGCGACCACCGTGGACCGGGCCCGGTTCCCGGCAGGCATACGCGCGGGCATCGGCGCCGCCGCAAGCCCCCACCTGTCCTGGCGGCAAGCCCGCACCGCCCTCCGTTTCACCACTTCACGCCGGCCGACCGTCCGCTACGACGACTTGGGGGCATTGGCGCTGCTCGCCCAGGTACCCCAGGACGCCGCGCAAGGCAATGCCGACGTGGCCGCGATCGCCCGCATCGCCAGCAACCCAGAAGATCTGGAGACGTTGGACGCCTACTGCGCCACCGGCTCCCTGCGCCGGGCCGCCGAAATTCTCCACGTGCACCACAGCAGCGTCGCCCGCCGACTTGAACAGATCGGAAAGACTCTGGGCATCGAACTCACCGAACCCTCTGGCCTGATACGGGCCGCTCTCGCCCTCACCGCATGGCGGCTGCTCAACGACTAGGTGTATTGAGGTTGGGGACGCGGCCGGCGGATGGTTTGCCTGCGAGCGCGGTGGGGACGGCTGCAGGGTCGGGTGACACCTGACCTGGCTTGCCGAGAGGCGGCCTGGAAGGATGTTGCAGTGCCCAAGTCGTATCCAATAGGAGTTCCGCGAGGACGTCGTGCGGGTCGCGCGCAACCACGAGCCCGGCGTCACGCTGGAACAGATCGCTGCCGACTTCGGCGTCCATCCGGTCACGCTGTCGAAGTGGATGCGCCGCGCCGACACCGACGAGGGCGCCAGGCCCGCAACGACGCCGGACGAGGCGGCCGAGTTGCGTGAGGCCGTAAGCGGATCCGGTTGCTGGAGCAGGAGAACGAGGTGATCCGGCGGGCAGCGGCATATCTGTCGCAGGCGAACCTGCCGGCAAAATGATGTACCCGCTCGTCCGCGAGCCGGCTGCCGCCGATGGCCCCCCACAGCATGCCGGTGGCGGTGACGTGCCGGGTGCTCGGGCCGGCCCGCCAGCCCTACTACCGGTGGCTGGCCTGCCCGGTCGCTGACGCCGAGCTGACTGAGGCGTATCGGGCCGGTGCCCTCTTCGCAAGGGTGCCGCAGCGAGCCCGGGCCCACAGGACGCACCAGCAGGTCATCGGAGAGCGGGGCGGCCCGTGATCACGTGGCCCTCAAGCCGCTGCCTCCGACTCCATATCTGGTGGCCGAACGGCACCTGCGTCCAGTCGGCAAGGACTGCCTGGTCGCCTTCGGCGCCAACCTCTACTCGGTGCCTGCCCGCAAGGTCCGACCGCGTCAGCTGGTGGAGATCAGGGCCACGAAATCGCAGGTCATGCTCCATTCCGCTGTCGCGAGTGCCGACGGCGAGACGCTGCTGGCCTCCCATCCTCGGGCGATCGGCCGCAGGGTTCGCATCATCGAAGAGGCCCACTGGAACGGTCTGCCCACTGGCAGGGACGCCGGACCACCACCGGCATGTCCCGCCCCGGCCTCGTCATGAGCGTCCTCTGGGCGAGGAGGCCGGACCGCTGCAGGCCCTGCTGAACCGGGCTGCCGCCACCCGCATCGAGGGTCGGCCGCCGTCCGCTGGCCCTGCTGATCACTCCGGGCCAGTGGGGCGATGCCCCACAGCTCATCCCCGTCATGGAACGTATCCGCGTCGGCCGCCTCGGCGGCGGGCGTCCCCGCACCCGACCGGATCATCTCGGCGGTGGCAAGGCGTACTCCTCGCGCTGCAACCGCCGTTACCTGTGCCGACGGCAGATCAAGCACACCATCCCCGAACCGGGCAACCAGCGGGCCAACCGAAAGCGTCGCGGCAGTCGCGGCGGCCGACCCGCAGGCTTCGACAAGACGATCTACAAGCGAAGGAATGAAGTCGAGCGGACGATCAACGTCCTCAAGAACTTCCGGGCCGTAGCCACGAGGTTCGACAAGCGCGCCTATGTCTTCCAGGGCACCGTGACTGTCGTGGCGATCCCGCTCTGGCGTCGCGGATAGATCCATTATCCCCGTGCGGGGAGGTGCCTGTCACCGTTCTCCGGAATGATCTTTACGCCTGATCTACGCCTTTAGGCTTGCGGTCACCAGGCACAACGCACCGATTCGACCGGGGAGTTGAGAGTGGCGCATGACATTGCCGCGCTGGCCATGGAGCTCGCGGACATGGCTGCGGCCGATCACCAGTCCGCAGTCCGCGCGAACAGCGATGACCCTGCCGAGCAGTTGGCCTGGCGGCGGCTGACCGCCCGGCACGGTGACCGGCTGGGCGAGATCATGGACGAATACGGCTGGCCGACGGCACAACTGGTCGGTGAGGAGGCCGCACGTGCAGCATGGCTGATCGCCCAGCACGCCGACCGGCAGCTCGATGTTCAGCGGCGCGCCCTCCATCTGATGCAGCAGGCGGCGTCGGCAGGCTCGGCCAGCCCGCGCCAGCTGGCCTTCCTGCGCGACCGCACGTTGGTCAATGAGGGCCGCAAGCAGGTCTACGGCACTCAAATCGCCGGCGTGAAGGACGGGGTACCGATTCCTTGGCCCTGTGAAGAGCCCGAGCGCATGAACGAACTCAGAGCAGAAGTCGGCATCGAGCCCTTCGACGAGTACGTTGCCAAGTTCTCCCTGGCCTGACGCGCTGTTCCCAGTCGCGTGCTGCGGATCACTGCCCGGGGCTCACCTGCCGCAGGCAATGATCCGCCGGACAGGGCCTGATACTGCAACGGTCCTTGGCCTGACAGATTGGCAGCTTTGGGTGGTGTGTGGCCTCGGCGTTCGTAGTGGCTGGGCACCGCCACATCACCCTCGCCATGGCCGCCCACGCCTGCCTCACCGTCCTGCGGGCCCGGGCACAGGATGCCGGGCAGGTTCCAGTCGCTGCCCGACGGGGCAAGATCGGCATCAAGGTGCTGGCCGACCGGTTCCCGGAGAGCGAGGCCCGGATCGCCGCCGCGCTACGGGAGTTGGGGACGCACCACTACCTGGAGCGCACGCTGGTCCGCCTCCCCGGCGGGGGGGGGGGCTCGTCACCCGCACGGTCTCGTACAACCACCCGGCGGGCGCCACCGCGGCTCCCACCCCGCCCCCGGCGCCGGAACCCGAACCCGAGGAACGCCCGGCGCCCGAGCCCGTGACCGTACCGCCCCCGGCCACCCGCCCTCGCCCGCCGCTCCCCCAGCCGCAGGCAGAGGCGCCCTAGCCGCGACGAGGAGCACACACGCCATGAGCTTCGCCCCGGACGACACACAGCGGAAAACCCACCACCGGTACCGGAGGGTGCAGGACCCGTCGGGCCCTCGCTACACCACGCCCAAGGAGTTCGTGTACGGCGAGAACGTCACCATCGGCGAGTGGACGATCCCGACGACGGATCTCCCCCGGTACGCCGACGCCTGACCGCCCGGCCCGTCAGGCCGCGAACGGGTTCGCGTGGCCCGGCAGCTGCTGGCCGGGGCGCAGGAAGCGCTGCCGTCCCGTCTCGTCCTGTACCGGCGTGAACCCGGCCGCCTGGAGGCGCTGGGCGACGCGCTGCCGACGCACCTCGCTGATCTTGACGCCTCCTACGAGGAGGCCGGCCAGGGCTGCGCCGCCCGCGATCGCGGCGATGTACATCTGGCAGATCAGCAGTGTCACCACCAGGCCCGCCACGCAGAACCAGGCGAAGCCCATCTTCCGTGCCGAGGCCATCTGCGTCATGACGTCGAAGCCGATGCGGTCCTTCATCAGGGCGACCGCCTCCGCGGCCTCGGCGGTCGGCTTGAGCGTCCCGGGCTGGAGGCCGGGCACCGTGCCACCCATGCCGGCCTGCGGGTGCGCGGCGATGGTGGCCGCCTCCCGGGCGCGGGCCTCGGGCGCGGGGTCGCGGTAGAGGTAGACGGCGAGGGTCTGGCTGTTGTGGCCCTCGCGCCGGGTCTCGGCGTACTCGAAGCCGTAGTGCTCGACGACGTGCGCGAGCGTGGCGGCCCTTCCCGCGCGGGAGAACTCGTTGGTGACGACCACGACGTCCTGGGTCGCTATCTGCTTGAGCAGTGCGGAGATCTGACGATCCACACTCATGAGGACTCCCACTGGTGCTGTGCTGGTGGTGCGGCAGCGCAGCCTAACCGCAACGGCCCCCGGCGGATCGCCGGGGGCCGTGCTGTGCGGTGGAGGGGGTGTTACGGCAGGTTGCGGGCCATGACGATCCGCTGGACCTGGTTGGTGCCCTCTGGGGGGG
>NZ_JBEPEL010000061.1:0-45059 GCF_040300825.1 Streptomyces sp. NPDC000229 | reverse complement strand
GATCACATGTCTGGATCTCGTGCCTCCTGCAGACCGCTCCCTCGCGGTGCGCCGGCCGGACCCCCCGCCGGCCCGCCGCCCCACGCGCCCCGCGTGAGCGGCGGGCCCGGTCGTGCGTGCCACGGAACCGCACGTGCCGCTGTCCAATGACCGAGACGTGTGACCAAGAACGGATCGATAATTTCCGTTTCCCCTCGCTCTCCAGGCGGGCGATCAGTAGCCTCGGCTC
This sequence comes from Streptomyces sp. NPDC000229, assembly GCF_040300825.1. Taxonomy (NCBI): domain Bacteria; kingdom Bacillati; phylum Actinomycetota; class Actinomycetes; order Kitasatosporales; family Streptomycetaceae; genus Streptomyces; species Streptomyces sp. NPDC000229. The sequence continues at coordinate 44,830 of NZ_JBEPEL010000061.1, read as the reverse complement.
GAACACTGGCCATGAACATGGCCGCATCCCGTGGCGACTTGTTGGAGACATCGATGGAGCGTCCCGCCTGGGCCCCGCCGGGCATCGACATTTCGGTGCCGAGCGTGTCCCGCATTTACGACTACTACCTGGGCGGCTCGCACAATTTCGAGGTGGACCGGGAAGCGGCCCGCAAAGCCATGGAGTTCATGCCGGGCCTTCCCAAAATCATGCAGGCCAACCGCGCCTTCATGCGCCGGGCCGTACGGTACGCCGTGAGCGAGGGCGTGACCCAGTTCCTGGACATCGGCTCCGGCATCCCGACCTTCGGCAACGTCCACGAGGTCGCCCAGGGCGCCGACCCGGACGCCCGCGTCCTGTACGTCGACCACGACCCCGTCGCGGTCGCCCACAGCAAGGCGGTGCTGGAGGGGAACGCCGGCGCCGCTGTCCTCGCCGGTGACCTGCGCAAGCCGCAGGACATCCTCACCGCCCCCGAGACCGGCGCCCTGCTCGACCTCGACAGGCCGGTCGCCCTGCTCCTCGTCGCCGTGCTGCACTTCGTCCAGGACGCCGACGACCCGGACCGTGCGCTCGCCGAGCTGCGCGGCGCCCTCGCGCCCGGCAGCCTCCTGATCCTCACCCACGCCTCGTACGAGGGTGTCCCGGTGCCCCAGGAGCGGGCGGGCGGTGCGGTGAAGGTCTACAAGGACATCCGCAACCCGCTGATCATGCGTTCGCGCGAGGAAGTGGCACGCTTCTTCGAGGGCTTCGACATGGTCGAGCCGGGCCTCGTGCAGATGCCGCACTGGCGGCCCGAGAACCCCGTCGACCAGGAGGATCCATACGCCTTCTCGGGCTTCGCAGGGGTGGGGCGCAAGGCGTGAACATGCCGGCGCAGGCCCCCGGTTCCGCCGTGGAACCGGACGGCCTGGAGGACAGACTCCAGCGGTTCGCGACCATCTGGGGCCGGGCCATATTCCCCGTGACGGCCACGTCGCTGACCCGCTCCGAGATAGAGCGGCATCTGCTGCCGCTGGCACGGGACCTGAGCGACGCCCTGCACGCGCGGCCGTTCGACCCGGCGCCCGCGCACCGCGTCGGCGCCGCCCTGGTGACCGCGCACTGCACCGACCCGGACGCCCTCAGCCGTACCCTCGGCGTGGTCGACTCCTATCTGGTGCTGTACTGCGGAGGCGACGGCGAGTCCGCCGCCGCGGAGGAGCTCCGGGCCCGCTGCGCCCGGCTCCAGCACGCACTGGCCGCCGGCTTCGCCCAGGCGCTGCGCGAACGCACCCTCGCCGAGCAGGAGGCCATCGCCCGTTCGGCGCTCATGGCCCGGAGCTTCGCCGAACAGGCCCTGCACGCCACCGAGGCCCGCTTCCGGGCCGTCTTCGAGGGCGCGGCCCTCGGTATCGGCATCGCCGACCTCGAGGGCAACATCCTGGAGGTCAACGGGGCCCTCACCCGGATGTTCGGCGGTCTGGAGCACCACGTCCGCGGCCGCAAGGTCAGTGAATGGGTCCACCCCGAGGACGCGCCGCACGTCTGGAAGCTGTACGGGGAGCTGGTGCGCGGCGAGCGGGACCACTTCCAGGTCGAGAAGCCCTTCTACCGCGGCGACGGCACGGTCCTGTGGACCAACCTGACGGTGTCCCTCCTGCGGGACGCCGAGGGCCGCCCCCAGTACCAGCTGGCGCTGATGGAGGACACCACCGAGCGCCGGCTGCTCAATCTGCGGCTGCGGTACGAGGCGACGCACGACGCGCTGACCGGGCTGCCCAACCGCACCCTCTTCTTCGAGCGGCTGGACAAGGCGCTGTCCGCCACCGACGGCAGCCGCTTCGGACTGTGCTACCTCGACCTCGACGGCTTCAAGGCCATCAACGACAGCCTCGGCCACGCGGCCGGCGACCGGCTGCTCGTCGAGGTCGCCGACCGGCTCCAGAGCGTCGCGACCCGGCCGGGCGAGATGGTGGCCCGGCTGGGCGGCGACGAGTTCGTGGCGCTCACCACCGGCACGGACACCGAACAGCAGGCGGACGAGCTCGCCCACCGCATCCTCGCCGCCCTGGCCACGCCCGTCCGGCTGGACGGGCGCGAGCTGACCGTGCGCGGCAGCGTCGGCATCGTCGAGGGGCCCGCCGGGGAACGCGGGCCGGCGGAGGTGCTGCGCAGTGCCGACATCACCATGTACCGGGCCAAGGCGGCGGGCGGCAACCGCTTCGAGCGGGCGGACCCCGAGGCGGACGCCCGTGCCATCACCCGGCACGGCCTGACGACCGCGCTGCCCGCGGCCCTGGACCGGGGCGAGTTCTTCATCGAGTACCAGCCGCTGGTGCACCTCGGCGACGGCAGCGTGCACGGCGCGGAGGCGCTGGTGCGCTGGTGCCACCCGCAGCACGGCGTGCTCGGCCCCGACCGGTTCATCCCGCTCGCCGAACACACTGGGCTGATCGTGCCGCTCGGCCGCTGGGTGCTCCAGGAAGCCGTGCGCCAGGCCAGGTTCTGGAACCGGAGCCACGCCGACGGCGGGCCCCTGCGCATCAACGTCAACCTGTCGCCGACGCAGCTGCACCACCCCAACCTGGTGGCCGACACCGTCGACGTACTGGAGCGTTCCGGGCTCGACCCGGGCGCGCTGTGCCTGGAGGTGACCGAGTCCGCGCTGATCGGCGCCGACGAGGACCTGCTCAAGCCGCTGCGGCAACTGGCCGAGATGGGCGTGGACATAGCCCTGGACGACTTCGGCACGGGCTACTCCAACCTGGCCAACCTGCGCCGCCTCCCGGTCAGCGTGCTGAAGCTGGACCGCTCCTTCACCCAGAGCATGCAGCAGCACCCGATCGACCCGGTGGACCTGAAGATCGTCGAAGGGATCGTCTCCCTCGCGCACAGCCTGGATCTCGCGGTGACGGTGGAGGGCGTCGAGACGGGCGCGCAGGCGGAGCAACTGCGCGAGCTGGGCTGTGACACGGCCCAGGGCTGGTACTACGCCCGCCCCGGCGCCCCGGACCGCATCCACTCCCTGGTCCTGGCGGACGCGGTGTAGCCGGTCGGGGGCACTCGTCCCGGGGAGGGGCCCCAGGACGACGTCCTGGGGGAGGGACGGGTGGGCACGACCGGACCACCGGGCGGCACCATCACGGCTTCGCCCGGTGCGCCAGCAGCAGCCGCTGAAGCTCGCGAGCCGCCCGCGGCGGTGCCACGTCGCTCCGGTGCGCGAGCGCGATGGTGCGGCGCAGCCCCGGCCGCGCCAGCGCCGTCACCCGCAGGTCACGGCCCGCCCGCGCGGCCACCATCGCGGGCACCACCGCCATCCCCAGCCCCGCCCGGACGAACCCGAGCACCGCGTCCATCTCGCCGCCCTCCACCGTGAACGACGGCTCGAACCCCTCTGCCCGGCACGCCGCCACCGTCAGCTCCCGCAGGTCGTACCCGTGCCGGAACATCACCAGCGGCTGCCCCTCCAGATCCCCGATCCGTACCGGCCGGCGCGGGGCCGGGGCCGCCGCCGAAGAGACCACCACCAGGTCCTCGTGGAGCAGCTCCACGGTCGTCAGCGCCGGTGACGGGGTCGGCAGCGGCAGCACCACCAGGGCGAGGTCGAGCGCCCCGCGCGCCAGCTCGCGCACGAGGTCGTGCGAGCCGCTCTCCTCGATCAGCAGCTGGATGCCCGGATGCAGGTCGTGGAAGGAGCGCAGCACGTCGGGCAGCAGACCGGTGCACAGGCTGGGCGTCGCCCCCAGCCGCACCCGCCCGCGCCGTAGCTGGGCCAGCTCCTGCACCTCGTGGCGCGCGGTGTCGGCGTCCGCCAGGATGCGGCGGGCCAGCGGCAGCAGCGCCTCGCCCGCGTCCGTGAGGGCGATATTGCCGCGCGCCCGGCTGAAGAGCTCGGCTCCCAGTTCCTTCTCCAGCGCTCTGACCTGCTGCGACAACGAGGGCTGGGAGACGTGGACGCGCTCGGCGGCCCGGGTGAAGTGACGGGTCTCGGCCACCGCCACGAAGTACTGGAGCTGCTGGAACTGCATGACACCCACCCTACGCCGCTCCATAGGCATCGCCTATGGAGATGAGCCGGACCATGTCTTGGACCTCTGGCCGGGTGGCCGCCTACCGTCTGGTGCCATGGCTCTGGCAACGCGGACGAATCGACAACCGTCCCTCACGCGCACGTTCTGGGGATCGACCGTCGGCAAGAAGACGGTCATGGCCGTCAGCGGCCTGATCATGATCGGCTACCTCGTCGCCCATGTGATGGGCAACCTGAAGGTCTTCTTCGGCCCCGGCGAGTTCAACGCGTACGGCCACTGGCTGCGCACCATGGGCGAGCCCGTACTGCACTACGAGTGGGGTCTGTGGATCGCCCGCGTGGTGCTGCTCACGGCCGTGATCGCCCACGGTGTCTCCGCGTACCAGCTCAGCAGGCGCGACATCAAGGCCCGCCCCACCGCGTACGTGCACAAGCGCCGCCGCGCGAGCTACGCGACCCGCACGATGCGCTGGGGCGGTGTGATCGTCGCGCTGTTCATCGTCTGGCACATCCTCGACCTGACGACGCTGACCGTGAACCCGAACGCCCAGCCCGGCCATCCGTACGAGAACGTCGTCGCGACCTTCTCCACCTGGTACGGCAACGTCATCTACATCGTCGCGATGCTCGCCGTCGGGCTGCACATCCGGCACGGCTTCTGGTCGGCCGCCCAGACCCTCGGCGTGGGCAACGCGAGGCGAGAGCGCGCGCTCAAGGCCCTCGCGGGCGGCCTCGCGCTCGTGCTGACCGCGGGCTTCATCTCCGTACCCGTCGCCGTCATGACCGGAGTGGTGAGCTGACATGAGCTACCTCGACTACCAGACCGGCGAGCCGATCGCCGACGACAAGGCCCCCACGGGCCCCATCGCCGAGCGGTGGGACAAGCGCCGCTTCGAGGCGAAGCTGGTCAACCCGGCCAACCGCCGCAAGCACACGATCATCGTCGTCGGCACCGGCCTCGCGGGCGGATCCGCCGGCGCGGCCCTCGCCGAACAGGGCTACCACGTCGTCCAGTTCTGCTACCAGGACTCCCCGCGCCGGGCCCACTCCATCGCCGCGCAGGGCGGCATTAACGCCGCCAAGAACTACCGCAACGACGGCGACTCCATCCACCGCCTCTTCTACGACACCGTCAAGGGCGGCGACTTCCGGGCCCGCGAGTCCAACGTGCACCGGCTCGCGCAGATCTCCGTCGAGATCATCGACCAGTGCGTGGCACAGGGCGTGCCCTTCGCCCGGGAGTACGGCGGCCTCCTCGACACCCGCTCCTTCGGCGGCGTCCAGGTCTCGCGTACCTTCTACGCCCGCGGCCAGACGGGGCAGCAGCTGCTGCTGGGCGCCTACCAGGCGCTGTCCCGGCAGATCGCGGCGGGCAACGTCGAGATGCACCCGCGCACCGAGATGCTCGACCTGATCGTGATCGACGGGCGGGCGCGCGGCATCGTCGCCCGCGACCTGATCACCGGAAAGATCTCGACCCACTTCGCGGACGCGGTCGTCCTGGCGTCCGGCGGCTACGGCAACGTCTTCTACCTGTCGACGAACGCCATGAACTCCAACGCCACCGCCATCTGGCGGGCGCACCGGCGCGGCGCGTACTTCGCCAACCCCTGCTTCACCCAGATCCACCCCACCTGCATCCCGCGCACCGGCGACCACCAGTCCAAGCTGACCCTGATGAGCGAGTCGCTGCGCAACGACGGCCGCATCTGGGTGCCCAAGGCGCGGGGCGACCGGCGGCCGCCGAACGAGATCCCCGAGGACGAGCGCGACTACTACCTGGAGCGGATCTACCCGTCCTTCGGCAACCTCGTCCCGCGCGACATCGCCTCCCGCGCCGCGAAGAACGTCTGCGACGAGGGCCGCGGCGTCGGCCCCGGCGGCCAGGGTGTGTACCTGGACTTCGCCGACGCCATCCGGCGCATGGGCAGGGCCAAGGTCGAGGAGAAGTACGGCAACCTCTTCGAGATGTACGAGCGGATCACCGCGGAGAACCCGTACGAGGTGCCGATGCGGATCTACCCGGCCGTGCACTACACGATGGGCGGCCTGTGGGTCGACTACGACCTCCAGACCACCGTTCCCGGCCTGTTCGCCGTCGGTGAGGCCAACTTCTCCGACCACGGCGCCAACCGGCTCGGCGCGTCCGCGCTGATGCAGGGCCTGGCCGACGGGTACTTCGTCCTGCCGTCCACCATCAACGACTACCTCGCCCGCAACCCGCTCACCGAGCCGGTCACCGACGAGCATCCGGTGGTACGGGAGGTGGTCGGTGAGACCGAGGACCGGCTCGCCCGGCTCCTCGCCGTCGACGGGGACCGCACCCCCGACTCCTTCCACCGCGAGGTGGGCGAGCTGATGTGGGAGTTCTGCGGCATGGCCCGCTCCGACGAGGGCCTGCGCAAGGCGCTCGACCGGATTCCCGCGATCCGTGAGGAGTTCTGGCGCCGGATCAAGGTCCCGGGCACGGGGGAGGAGTTCAACCAGTCGCTGGAGAAGGCCAACCGCGTCGTCGACTACCTGGAGCTCGCGGAGCTGATGTGCCTCGACGCGCTGCACCGCTCGGAGTCCTGCGGCGGTCACTTCCGCGAGGAGTCCCAGACCCCCGACGGCGAGGCGGCCCGCAAGGACGACGAGTTCGCCTACGCGGCCGCCTGGGAATTCACGGGGGCCGCCCCCGTCCTGCACAAGGAAGACCTCGTCTTCGAGTACGTCCACCCCACCCAGCGGAGCTACGCATGAAGCTCACCCTGCGCGTCTGGCGCCAGAAGAACGCCGACGCCCCCGGCACCATGGCCACCTACGAGGTGGACGGCATCTCCGAGGACATGTCGTTCCTGGAGATGCTCGACACCCTCAACGAGGAGCTCATCCTCCGGGGCGAGGACCCGGTCGCCTTCGACCACGACTGCCGCGAGGGCATCTGCGGGGCCTGCTCGCTCGTCATCAACGGCGACGCGCACGGCCCCGAGCGCACCACGAGCTGCCAGCTGCACATGCGGGCGTTCGAGGACGGCGACACGATCGACATCGAGCCCTGGCGGGCCGCCGCCTTCCCGGTGGTCAAGGACCTGGTGGTGGACCGCTCCGCCTTCGACCGGATCATCCAGGCCGGCGGTTACATCAGCGCCCCCACCGGTTCGGCGCCGGAGGCGCACGCCACGCCCGTGCCCAAGGCGGACGCCGACTTCGCCTTCGAGCACGCCGAGTGCATCGGCTGCGGCGCCTGTGTGGCGGCCTGCCCCAACGGTTCGGCGATGCTCTTCACCTCGGCGAAGGTCAACCACCTCAATGTGCTGCCGCAGGGCGCTCCGGAACGGGAGACCCGCGTCCTGGACATGGTCCGCGTCATGGACGAGGAGGGCTTCGGCGGCTGCACCCTCACCGGCGAGTGCGCCACCGCCTGCCCCAAGGGCATCCCGCTGCCGTCGATCGCGGCGATGAACAAGGAGTGGCTGCGGGCGACGCGTAAGGCGCCGCGCCGCACCTGATTCAGGACAGTCTCAGGGCGTGAGCAATACCACGCTTAATGCCCCGGAGCGGAAGATTCTTCGTGAAGCCGCCGTGCTCTCCGTGATACTTCCGTTCCGGGGCTTCCCCATGCCCGTCAGCAGCAAGATCAACTCCGTTCAATTCTGCACTATAAATACCGAGTTGCCCGAATCGCAGCCAACCGACACGGGCGGAATTCCTGACTCCGGAAACCCCCGGTAGGCATGGGTCGTGCCGGGGGCAATTGACCACACCCCCGGCGCACCCGACCACCGCATCACACAGGGGGGACCCATGACCAGAATCACCCGCCGCCGCGCTCTCGGCGTCGCCGCCTCGGCAGCCGCGGGCCTCGCCGCCGGACGCGCCCTCACGGCCCCCGCCCAGGCCTCGGCCGCACCCGCCCACCGGGGCACCGCATCGGAGGAGTTCGACGAGATCTACCTCGGACGCCGCATACAGGGAGCCGCTTCGCACGGAGGCGGCCACCACGGGGACCACGGCGGCGGCTACGCCGTACGCATAGACGGCCGGGAACTCCACGTCATGCGGAACGCCGACGGCACCTGGATCAGCGTGATCAACCACTACGAGCCGCTCGCCACGCCCCGCGCCGTGGCCCGCGCCGCGGTCCGCGAACTGCAGGGCGCCCTGCTCGTACCCGTCGTCACCGCCTGACCACCCTGGGGAGCCGCACCACCATGACCGTACGCAAGAACCAGGCCCAGCTGACCGCCACCGAGAAGCGGAACTTCGTCAACGCCGTGCTGGAGCTCAAGCGCACCGGCCAGTACGACACGTTCGTCACCACGCACAACGCCTTCATCATGAGCGACACCGACAACGGCGACCGGGTGGGCCACCGTTCGCCGTCCTTCCTGCCCTGGCACCGACGGTTCCTCCTCCAGTTCGAGCAGGCCCTCCAGGCCGTCGACCCGACCGTCGCCCTGCCCTACTGGGACTGGACCGTGGACCGCACACCCCGCGCGTCACTGTGGGCCCCCGACTTCCTCGGCGGCACCGGCCGCGCCCGTGACGGCCAGGTCATGGACGGTCCGTTCGCCCGCTCCGGAAACCGCTGGACGGTCTCCGTACGCGTCGACGGCCGCGACTACCTGCGCCGCGCCCTCGGTGCCGGCGGCCGCCAACTCCCCACCCGGGCCGAGGCCGACGCCGTCCTCGCCATGGAGACGTACGACATGCCGCCCTGGAACAGCGCGTCAGACGGCTTCCGCAACCACCTGGAAGGCTGGCGCGGCGCCAACCTCCACAACCGCGTCCACGTGTGGGTCGGCGGCCTCATGTCCACCGGCGCCTCGCCCAACGACCCGGTGTTCTGGCTCCACCACGCGTTCATCGACAAACTGTGGGCCGACTGGCAGGCCCGCCACCCCCGCTCCGGCTACCTGCCCACCGCCGGCACACCCGACGTCGTCGACCTGAACGACACCATGCGCCCCTGGAACGACGTCACCCCGGCCGACATGCTGGACCACACCCGGCACTACACGTACGACACGGCCGCCTAGGGTCCGCCGCGGCAGCCGATCGGCCGGCCCCGGTCCCAGCGACACTCCGGCCGTGCGCCCACACACCCACCGCGCCGTCGATCGGCTGCGCACCGGACGGGGAAACCCCCGGCGGGACAGCGGCGGCCGGAGCCGGGCCCCGGGACGCTCACCGGGCCGCGCCCTTACCTCGGGTGGTGTCCCGGGCCCCCGGATCGACCGCGAGGTGCGGTGCCCGGGCGTCACGAGCCCAGCAAGATCCGAACGAGAGGCCCTAGGCGTGTGCGCCGGTCAGGCCCGCGACACGGGCCAGCCCGGCGTATGAGTCCCGCAGTGCCGCACGGTCGTACGTACTGGTCGTGACCATGATCTCGTCGGCCGCCGTCTCCTTCACCGCCTTCTCCAGCGCGTCCCGCACCTGTTCCTCGGTGCCGTGGATGTGGCCGCGCAGCGCCGACTCGTAGAACTCCCGCTGCCTGTCCGTCATCGTCAGCCCCTCGATGCGCTCCGGGGGCGCGAGCGGCGGGAAGACGCCCTGGGTGCGCGAGTACGCCAGCGACCACGCCTCCGGCATCAGCAGCCGCGCCGCCTCCTCCTCGGTCTCCGCGACCGCGACGGTGCCCGCGACGACGACGTACGGCTCCTGTGACCAGACGGACGGGCGGAAGTCCGCGCGGTAGCGCTCGATCGCGGCCACCACCTTCGCCCGGCCCTTCAGGTCCCCTATCACCAGCGGCAGCCCCGCGGCGGCGGCGATGGCCGCACCCTCCCCGGTGGCCAGGACGTACGGAGGCACCCGCAGCCCCTCGGCGGGGCGGGCGTGCACCTGCGGATGCGCCGTCTGCCTACCCGTGAACCAGCCCAGCAGCTCCGCCAGCTGCCCCGCGAAGTCGTCGGCGTCCTTCTTGTCACGGCCCAGCGCCCGCCGTATCCCGTCCGTGAAGCCCACCGAACGGCCCAGCCCCATGTCGATCCGCCCCGGGAACAGGGACTCCAGCACCCCGAACTGCTCCGCCACCACCATGGGCTGATGGTTCGGCAGCATCACCCCGCCCGTGCCCACCCGGATCGTGCGGGTCGCGGCGGCGACGGCGGCGGCCAGCACGGTCGGGGCCGAACCCGCGACGCCCGGCACACTGTGGTGCTCCGAGACCCAGAAGCGGTGGTAGCCGAGCCCCTCAAGCTCCCGGGCGAGGTCCACGGTGGCCCGCAGGGCCTCGGGGCCGTCCTTCCCCTCGCGGGTGCGGGAACGGTCCAGTACCGAAAAACGCGTCGCAGCGATCAATGAGCTCACGCCCTGGTTCAACGCCTGCGCCCGGTGGGGATTCCCTACGCTGGGGCCGTGACACGAAACAGCAGGCCACTGGCCGTATTCGACCTGGACAACACGCTGTCCGACGCAGGCCACCGGCAGCGCTTCCTGGAGCGCAGGCCGCGCGACTGGGACGCCTTCTTCGCCGCCGCCCCGAAGGACCCGCCGCTCGCGCCGGGCGTGGAGCTGTGCCTGGAGGCGGCCGAGGACTGCGACGTGGTGTACCTCACGGGACGACCCGAACGGTGCCGCGAGGACACGGTCGCGTGGCTCGCCGACCACGGGCTGCCCGAGGGCCCCGTCCACATGCGCCGCAACCATGACCGCCGCCCGGCCCGGGTCACCAAGCTGGAGATCCTCCGCCGGCTCTCCGCGAACCGCGAGATCCGCATGCTCGTCGACGACGACGAGCTGGTCTGCGACGCCGCCGAACGGGCGGGTTTCCGCGTCGTACGGGCCCGCTGGGCCCCAAGTTCCCAGGCGCTCGAGGAGGCCCAGGAGAAGGAGGGCCGGACCTGACCGGTTCGCCGGCCGGCCGACTCGTCAGCCGGCCGCGTCGGCGCCGTCCTCCAGCCGGAAGCCGACCTTCAGCCCGACCTGGTAGTGGGCGATCCGCCCGTTCTCGATGTGCCCCCTGACCTGCGTGACCTCGAACCAGTCCAGGTTCCGCAGCGTCTCGGAGGCGCGCGCGATGCCATTGCGCATCGCGTCGTCCACGCCTTCGTGCGAGGTGCCGACGATCTCGGTGACGCGGTAGGTGTGGTGCGACATGGAGGTCTCCTCGTTCGCCCGGTCGTCATCGCCCGGGGTGCGTCCTTCCACGGTGCACCACCACGCCCGGGTCCGCGCGGCATGCGGGCTCAGGGGTGGAGCGTCGCCTCCCCGGTGACCCGGATGCCCACCTCGCCACCGGGCCGTACCGCCACCGGTCCGGCGGCGCGGACGTCCACGGGGGTGGCCAGACCGTCGACGTCGACGGTGACCATCGCGTCGTGTCCGTAGAACCGGACGTCGACGACCGTGCCCCGGGCGGGCGCCCCGGCCGGCTCGGTCAGGCGGAGCTGCTCGGGCCGCAGCAGCACGGTGCCCTCCTCCGGCACGGCGGCCTCCGCGAGCACCACCGGCCCCAGGGCAGTGGTGGCCGTCTCGCCCTCGACCGTGCCGGGTACGAGGACGGCGTCGCCGACGAACGCGGCCACCCACGGGTCGGCCGGGCGGCGGTACACCTCCTCGGGCGTGCCGCACTGGGCGACCCGGCCGCCCCGGACGACCGCCACCAGGTCGGCCGTGGACAGGGCCTCCTGCTGGTCGTGCGTGACCAGCAGCGCGGTGGCGCCCGTGGCCCGCAGCGCCGCCCTGACGTCGGCGCGCACCCCGGCCCGGAGCGCGCTGTCCAGCGCGTTGAACGGCTCGTCGAGCAGCACCAGGTCCGGCTCCGGGGCCAGGGCACGGGCCAGCGCGACGCGCTGCTGCTGGCCCCCGGACAGCTCGTGCGGCATCCGGGCGCCGTACCCGGCGAGGCCGACCAGCTCCAGCATCTCCTCCGTACGCCGGTGCCGGGCGCCCCGGTCGAGCCCGGTCAGCCCGAACGCGACATTGCGGGCCACGCTCAGGTGCGGGAAGAGGGCGCCCTCCTGCGGGACGATGCCGATCCGCCGCCGCTCGGGCGCCACATGCGTGCCCGGCCCGCCCAGGAGCCGGTCACCGACCGCCACCGTGCCCGCGTCGGCACGCAGGAAACCGGCGACGATCCGCAACAGGGTCGTCTTGCCGCAGCCCGAGGGGCCGAGCACGGCCGCGAGGGCCCCGCCGGGCACGGTGAGGTCGAGCCCGCGCAGCACGTCGCCCTCCGGCCCGTACGCCTTGGCCAGCCCCTGGATGCGCAGGTCGTTCATGGGCGGTGCCTTCCGAGGAGGTAGGAGGGGACGGCGGCGAGGAGGATGAGCACGGCCGCGTACGGTGCCGCGGCGGCGAACGATCCGGCTCCGGTCTCCGTCCACAGCCGGGTGGCGAGGGTGTCCATACCGGTGGGGCGCAGCAGCAGGGTGGCCGGCAGCTCCTTCATGCACACCACGAACGTCAGGGCGGCACCGGCGGCGACCCCCGGCGCGGCCAGCGGCACGGTGACGTCCCGCAGCACGCGCAGCGGTGAGCGCCCCAGCGAGCGGGCGACGTCCTCCAGCACGGGCGGCGCCTGGAGCACGGCCGCACGGGTGGCGGCCACCGCGACCGGCAGGAACAGCACGGCGTACGCGCAGACCAGCAGCGGCAGCTCCTGGTACACCGGCCGGGCGTACCGCACCGCGAAGAACACCAGGGCCAGCCCCACCGTGATGCCGGGCACCGCGTGACCGGCGTACGCGGCCTGCTCCAGCAGGTGCGCCGCCCGGCCCCGGTGGCGTGCCGCGATCACCCCGACGGGCAGGGCGAGCAGCGTGGTGAGCGCCGCCCCGGCGGCGGCGACGCCGAGCGTCGTCAGCGCCGTGTCGGCCAGCGTCGCGGGGGCCCAGGTCGCCGACGTACCTCGGGCGAGCCAGTAGCCGAGCGTGCCCAGCGGGAACGCCACGGCGGCGGCCACGACCGCACCGCACCACCCGAGCGCGGGCCACCGCGTCCCGCCGAGCCGGGCGAGTACGGCCGGACGCGCCGTCCCCGTACCGGTGCGGGCGTGGCCCGCCCGGCCCCGGGTGCGCGCCTCGGCGGCGACCAGGACGACCGTCATGACGACGAGCACGGCGCTCAGCGCGGCGGCCGGCGTCCGGTCGAAACTCGCCCGGTAGGAGGTGAAGATGCCCCGCGTGAACGTGTCGTACCGCATCAGCGACACGGCGCCGAAGTCGGACAGCACGTACAGCGCGACCAGCAGCCCGCCACCGGCCGCCGCCGGGCGCAGCTGGGGGAGCGTCACCCGGAGGAACGTGCGCAGCGGTCCGTGCCCGAGCGAGCGCGCGACCTCCTCCTGCGCCGGGTCGGTGCCGCGCAGCGCGGCGGCGACCGGCAGGTAGACGTACGGGAAGCTCACCAGCGTCAGAGCCAGCGCCGATCCGGTGAAGCCGGCCAGCGACGGGACGGCGGACAGCCAGGCGAAGGCCGCCACATAGCTCGGCACCGCGAGCGGCAGCGTCACCAGCACCGACCAGGCGCGGGCGCCGGGCAGCGCCGTGCGCACGGTGAGCCAGGCCAGCGACACGCCCAGCACCAGGCACGCGGCGACCACGGCGGCGGTGAGCCCGAGGCTGCGCAGGAGCAGCAGCCCGGTGCGCTCGTCGGCGACGACGTCCCACGCGAAGGCGGGTCCGCGCTCCAGCGCCCTGACGGCCAGGTAGCCGAGCGGCAGGACGGCGAGCGCCGCCGCGAGGCAGGCGGGAGCCATGAGCGCCCAGGAGGGCCGGAGCCCGGCGCGCCCCCGCCCGGCGGGCGCGGGGCCTGCCGGGCGGGGGTCGCGACGTGTCCGGACGGGGGAATCCGGTGCGGTCACCGTCAGACCATTCCGACGTCCTGGAGCATGGCCAGGGTCTCCTTGAGCGAGTCCAGCCTGCCGAGGTCGATCTTCGGCGGCTGGAGCGACTCCAGCGGCGGCACGCCCTTCGCCGTCTTCACACCGGCGGCCAGCGGGTACTCCTTGGTCTCTTCCGCGAAGTACTTCTGGGACTCGGCGGACAGGAGGAAGTCGACGGCCTTCTGAGCGAACTCGGCGCGCTTCTTGTCGCCGCCCTTCAGGATGCCCGCGCCGGCCACGTTGACCAGGCCGCCCGGGTCGCCCTTGGGCAGGAAGTGGACCTTGGCCTCGACCTTGTCCTCGCCCTCCTCGGCGACCTTCTCGTACCAGTAGTAGTGGTTGAGCAGGCCGAGCGAGACCTCGCCGGAGTCGACGGCGTTGAGGACGTCGGTGTTCTTGTCGTAGGCCTTGACGCCGTTGGCCTTCAGCCCCTTGAGGAAGGTACGGGTGGCGTCGTCGCCCTCCAGAACGCGCATGCCGGTGACGAACGCCTGGAAGGAGGCGTTGGTCGGGGCGTAGCCGACCTTGCCCTTCCACTCCGGCTTCACCAGCTCGTGCACGCTGTCGGGGGGCGTGGTCACCTTGTCGGCGTTGTACGCGATGACGCGGACCCGGCCGCTGACGCCGGTCCAGTCGCCCGCGGCGCTCCGGTAGGCGGGCGCGACCTTGTCCAGCGTCGCCTTCGGCAGCGGGGCCAGGCTGCCCTCCTTGGACAGTGCGCCGAGCGCCCCCGCGTCCTGCGACAGGAACAGGCCCGCCTCGGTCTTGTCGCCCTCCTCGAGCAGCTGCGCCGACATCTCGGCACTGTCGCCGTAGCGGACTTCCACCGTGGTGCCGAGGTGCTTCTCCAGCTTCTCGATCAGCGGCTTGACGAGGTTCTCGTTGCGACCGGAGTAGATGACGAGGCCGGCCGGATCGTCACTGCAGGCCCCGAGGGCGGGCAGAAGCAGACCTGCCGCGACGGCGGCTGCGAGACGGCGGGCCAAGGGGCGGCGCATGAGGTGCCTTCCTGACGGGAGGAGCGAAGCACAGGAGCGGAGAACCTGTGAGCTCCCTATGGATAAGGTAAAGCTAACCTCACCGTCAATCACGGCGTGATAACGGACTGCCTACGGTGTGTCAGCTGACGGGCCGCCACCTTCGTGACGTTTCTGTGCCTTTCCAGCAAAGTAAGGTCTGCCTAAGATGCGCCCGTGCTCCTCACCACCGACCTGCGCCCGGATGCCAGGGCCGTCCCGTTCGCGCGCCGTCTGGCGACCTTCGGCGACCGCCCCGCCCTGATCACCCGGGACGGAGAGGTGTCCTACCGCGGTCTCGCCGACCGGGTCGCAGCGACCGCCCGCCGCCTCGGCCCGGTGCGCCGCCTGGTGCTGCTCGCCGGCTCCAACACCGTCGACGCTCTCGTCACCTACCTCGCCGCCCTCGCCGCCGGCCACCCCGTCCTCCTGGTGCCGGGGGACAACGCCGAAGCGGTCCGGTCGCTCACCGACGCCTACGACCCCGACGTCGTGGCCGCCCCCGACCGGCAGGGCACCTGGACCCTCGACGAACGGCGCGCCGGCTCCGCACACACCCTGCACGAGGACCTCGCGCTCCTCCTGAGCACCTCCGGCACCACCGGCTCGCCCAAGCTCGTCCGGCTCTCCCACGACAACCTCCAGGCCAACGCCGAGTCCATCGCCGAGTACCTCGGCATCCGTCCCGACGACCGGGCCGCGACGACCCTGCCCATGCACTACTGCTACGGGCTGTCCGTCATCAACAGCCACCTGCTCAGCGGCGCGGGGCTCGTCCTCACCGGGCTCTCCGTGACCGACACCTGCTTCTGGGACCTGGTCCACGCCCGCCGCGTCACCGCCTTCGCCGGCGTCCCGTACACCTTCGACCTGCTCGACCGGATCGGTTTCGCCGACATGGACCTGCCGCACCTGCGGTACGTCACCCAGGCCGGCGGCCGACTGGCCCCCGAACGGGTCGCCCGCTACGCCGGCCTCGCCGAGCGCCAGGGCTGGGAACTCTTCGTCATGTACGGGCAGACCGAGGCGACCGCCCGCATGGCCTACCTGCCGCCGGAGCGCGCGGCCGACCGCCCGCAGGCGATCGGCGTCCCCGTACCGGGCGGGTCGTTCCGTCTCCAGCCGCACCCCGACTGGCCCGAGCCGGACACCGGCGAACTGGTCTACCGCGGACCGAACGTCATGCTCGGGTACGCCGAGACCCCCGGCGACCTCGCCCTCGGCCGCACCCTCGACGAACTGCACACCGGTGACATCGCGCGCCGCGCGCCCGACGGGCTCTACGAAGTCGTGGGCCGCGTCAGCCGGTTCGCCAAGATACGCGGCCTCCGGGTCGACCCGGAACGCATCGAGTCGACGCTCGCGGACCGGGGCATCACCGCGTACTGCGCGGGCGGCGACGACCGGCTCGCCGTCGCGGTCGAGGCCGGCGCCGGTGCGGACGAAAAGCGCGTACGCCGGCTGGTGGTACGGGAATGCGGCCTGCCGCCCGGCTCCGTCCACGTCCGCGTCCTGCCAGAACTGCCCAGGCTGGCATCCGGAAAGCCGGACTACCGGGCCGTACGCGAGCTGATACCCGCCGACGTCTCCCGCCCCCCGGCGTCCCGGGGACCCGCCGACGCGGCACGGCTGTGCCGCCTGTACGCCGAGATCCTCGACCGGCCGGACGTCACCGAGGACAGCAGCTTCACCGGCCTGGGCGGCGACTCACTCAGTTACGTCGAGATGTCCCTGCACCTGGAGCAAACCCTCGGCCACCTGCCGGACCACTGGCACACCCTCCCGATCCGGGAACTGCTCCAGGCGCCGCCGCCGACGGGGACGAAGCCGGCCACCGGGCGCCGCCGGCGCACCCTCGACACCAGCATCGCGCTGCGCGCCTTCGCGATCGTCTGCATCGTCGGGTCGCACATCCCCGTCTTCCACATCAAGGGCGGTGCTCACCTGCTGCTGGCGGTCGCCGGGTTCAACCTCGCCCGCTTCCACCTGACGTCCGCCGGACGCCGGGCACGGGTCCAGCACGCCCGGCGCAGCATCACACGCATCGCCGTGCCGACGATGGCCTGGACCGCCCTGATGCTGCTGCTCACCGAGGACTACGGGCCGGCCACCCTGTTCCTCTTCGAGAGCTTCCTGCCGCCGCGCGAGGGCCATGTGGCGCCCTTCTGGTTCATCGAGGTCCTCGTTTTCCTCCTGATCGTGGTCGCCGCACTGCTCACCGTGCCGGCCGTCGACCGCCTGGAGCGGCGCCACCCCTTCGGGCTCCCCATGGCGCTCGCGGCGCTCGGGCTCCTGACCCGGTACGACCTCCTCGGCCTCCGCGAGCGGATCCACCTGCCGTCCGCGTTCGTCGTCCCGTGGCTGTTCGCCCTGGGCTGGGCCGCCGCGAAAGCGAGCACCGTGGGGCAACGGCTCCTCGTCACCGGGGCCGCCCTGCTCACCGTCCCGGGCTTCTTCCCCGGCGAGCCGGCGCGGGAGGCCCTGATCGTGGCGGGTTTCGTCCTGCTCGTATGGGTGCCGAGCCTGCCGAGCCTGGGGCCGGTCAACCGGGTCGCGTGCCTGCTGGCAGGCAGCTCGCTCCACATCTACATCGTCCACTGGCAGGTGTACCCGCGCGTCGACCAGTTCTCCGGCTGGGCGGCGCTGCTCGCCTCACTCGCCGCGGGGGTGGTGTACGCGGCGGTGGGGGCCCGGGCGGCCCGGAGCCTGACCGCCCTGCCTCCGGCATTCCGGCGTGCGGGTTCCCGGCGTGCGGTGTTTCGGAGGGCACGGGCGTGACCCCGACCCCTTGACCCGCCACTTGGTCCATACCAAAATCCAGCCATCACGCCCGCGGCGAACCGGCTTCGCTTCCCCCCACGTCGGGTCAACTGCCCCTGCACACGCAAAAGGTGACCTACGTGACCTCCGTGAAGAAGCGCTTCCTGGCCTGCGCCTGCGCGCTCGTGTCCACGGTCCTGCCCGGTACGACCGGGTGCGGCCTCCTGCCCGGCGACGGGGCGGACGGCACCCGCACGGTGACGGTGTGGCTGATGAAGGGCAGCGTGTCCGACGACTTCCTGGAGCGGTTCACCACCGCGTACGAGAAGGAGCACCCCGGTGTTGAGGTGGAGGTCACCTTCCAGGAGTGGACCGGCATCGGCAAGAAGGTCACCGCCGCGCTGGAGAGCGACGACGCCCCCGACGTCATCGAGGTCGGCAACACCCAGGTCGCCCAGTACGCCGCGACCGAGCTGCTGCACGACCTGACGCTCGAATCGGTGCGGGATCTCGGCTACGAGGACTGGCTTCCCGGCCTCGCCGAACCCGGCAAGGTGCACGGCGCCCAGTACGGCATCCCCTGGTACGCCGCGAACCGCGTCGTCATCTACAACAAGGACCTGTTCGCCCGGGCCGGGATCACGACGCCGCCCAAGACCCGCGAGCAGTGGCTGGAGGAGACCGAGAAGCTCGACGAGGGCCCCGGCGGCACGCAGGGCATCTACCTCGCCGGGCAGGACTGGTACACCCTCGCCGGGTTCGTCTGGGACGAGGGCGGCGAACTGGCGGTGGAGAAGGGCGGGAAGTGGACGGGCGCCCTGGACAGCCCCGCCGCGCTGCGCGGCATGGCCGTCTACAAGGACCTCCAGGCGCTCGGCGGGGGCCCCAAGAACGCCGACGAGGAAACCCCGCCGCAGGCCCAGGTCTTCGCCGAGGGCGACGTCGCCCAGATCATCGCGCCGCCGAGCGCCGCAGCCGCCATCCAGGAACGGAACCCCGCCCTCAAGGACAAGCTCGGCTTCTTCCCGATCCCCGGCAGGACCGCCGACAAGCCGTGCGCGGTCTTCACCGGCGGATCCGACCTGATCATCCCGCTGAACTCGGACGACCGGCACGCCGCCATGCAGGTCGTCGCGGCGCTGGCCGGCGAGAAGTGGCAGACCGATCTCGCCCGCACCATGAACTACGTCCCCAACAAGTCGTCCCTCGCCGGCGCCGTCCGGGGCCAGGAGGCGACCGCGGCGATGGCCGCCGCCGCCGCGCGCGGCCGGGCGACCCCCAACTCGCCGGAGTGGGCGGACGTCGAGGCGGCCAACCCGATCAAGCCGTACATGACCGCGGTCCTGGAGGGCGAGTCCCCGCAGCGCGCGGCGAAGGCGGCCTCGGCCAGGATCACCGCCATCCTGAGCGGCGACCGGTAACCCCGGCGCCGGGCCCCCTGCCCCCGGGCGCCGGTGCCCCGGTCCCCTGCGCCGGGCCCCTGCGCCCCGGGTGCCGGTGCCCCGGCCGTGTCGCGGCAGCCCCTCCGGGCTGCCGGGCACTCCGGAGCCCGTCCCGGGGCAGGGGCGGGCCTGGGCCACGGCGCGTCCCGGCGCAGCGCCAGGGTCCCGGGCAGGGCGGGATTCGCGACACCGTCCGTGCTGCCCGGCGCCTGCCGTCCCGGTGGGGGCAGTCCCGGTGCGGGCGGCCGCACGGAGCGAGGGGCCCCGGCCGGACCGGTCACCGTCCGGCGGCAGGCGCCCCACCGGGGGAGCACCCGCGGCGGCCGGTCCTGGCGGCAGGCGGCCGGTCGGCGCTCCGGCAGGCGCTGCCGACGACCCCGGAGGGCGCCCGCCGTACCCGCCACTCACCGCACCGCGTCCCGGCCGGGCCCGGGCTGGACCCGGGCGGAGGCCATTCCGGGCGCGGGAGGCCTTCCGCGCACCGGGCCGGGTCCGCTTCCAGGCCGGGTCCGCGTACCGGGCCGGGTCCGCGTACCGGGCCGGGTCCGCTTCCGGGCCGGGCCTGCATCCGGGCCGGACCCGCGCACCGGGCATTCAGCCGTCGCACATCCACGCTCCGCCGCGCGGTCATGTCGAATCCAGCCGGCCACGGAAGAAGTAAGGGGCCGGGCCGCCGCAGCCAGGGTCCGGGTCCCTCACTCCGGCACAGGAGACCACCATGCCCGCATCCCTCGCCGCGCTCGCCCACCCCCCGATCGCCGCCGCCGCGCCGCAACCCCGCTACATCGTCTCGCTCGCCCGGCACCAGGACGACGTACGCGCCGCCCAGCGGCTGCGCCACCAGGTGTTCGCCGGGGAGCTCGGCGCGCGCCTCGACGGACCGGAACCGGGCCTGGACGGCGACGAGTTCGACTCTTACTGCGACCACCTCCTCGTCCGGGAGGAGTCCACCGGCGACATCGTCGGCACCTACCGGCTCCTCCCGCCCGAACGCGCCCGTATCGCGGGCCGGCTCTACTCCGAGGGCGAGTTCGACCTCACCCGTCTCGCCCCGATCCGCGACGACCTCGTCGAGGTCGGCCGCTCCTGCGTCCACCCCGCGCACCGCAACGGCGCCGTCATCTCCCTCATCTGGGCCGGCATCGCCCGCTACATGACCCGCACCGGCCACACCTGGCTGGCCGGCTGCTGCTCCCTCCCGCTCGCCGACGGCGGCACCCTCGCCGCCGCGACCTGGGACACGGTCAAGGCCAAGCACCTGGCCCCCGAGGAGTACTGGGTCACCCCGCACAAGCTCTGGTCCGCCGACGGCGTCACCCGGCCCGCCGGCCGCACCGAGCTGCCGCCACTGCTGCGCGGCTACCTGCGCCTGGGCGCCTGGGTCTGCGGGGCCCCCGCCCACGACATGGACTTCGGTGTCGCCGACCTGTACGTCCTGCTGTCACTGCGCCGCACCAACCCCCGCTACCTGCGCCACTTCCTGTCCCTCGCCCCGGTGTGATGAGCGTCTGGCTGCCCACCGCGCCCTGCACGCCCCACCACTGCGCCCGTACGCCAGGACCGGTGGCCTCCCGCGTCAGGGCCGTGGCACGGCTGACGGCCGGCGTCCTGGCCGTCCTCGCCGGCGTGCTCCTCGCGCCGCTCACCGCGCCCCTCGGCCCCGCCACCCGCGAGCGGGCCACCCGGCTCTGGTGCCGGACGGTGCTGCGCGCCTTCGGCGTCCACGTGCGCATCACCGGCACGCCGGGGACGGGCCGGGGGCTGGTGGCCGCCAATCACGTCTCCTGGCTCGACATACCGCTCGTCGCCGCCGCCCTGCCCGGCCGGATGCTCGCCAAGAGCGAGGTACGGAGGTGGCCGCTGCTGGGCCCGGTCGCGGCGTGTGGCGGCACCCTCTTCCTCGAACGCGACCGGCTGCGCGCCCTGCCCGGCACGGTCAGGGACATCGCCGAGGCGCTCGGCAGCGGCTCACGCGTGGTCGTCTTCCCCGAGGGCTCCACCTGGTGCGGCCGCGCCGGAGGCCGGTTCCGCCCGGCCGCGTTCCAGGCCGCGCTGGACGCGGGCGCCGCCGTCCAGCCCGTACGCATCACGTACCACCCGGCCGGCCCGGCGGCCTTCGTCGGGGACGACCCGCTCACCGCCTCCCTGTGGCGGGTCGCGACGGCCCGTGGGCTGACCGCGGAGATCCGGGTCCTGCCCCCGATCCCCGCCGGCCGCCACACGGACCGCCGCTCACTGGCACAGGCGGCTCAGACCGCCGTCGCCAGCGACAGCGCGAACCGCCCGTCGCTGTCCGTCCACCAGTGCGCCAGCTCCAGCCCCGCGGCCGCGAGCTCGCCGCGCACCCCCTCCTGACGGAACTTCGCCGACACCTCCGTACGCATCTCCTCACCGGCCTCGAAGGTGACCGCCAGGTCCAGCTCCGGGATCTTCACGGTCAGCGCCTCCCGCGCCCGCAGCCGCATCTCGATCCATTCCTTCTCCCGGTCCCACACAGCGACATGGTCGAAGTCGGCCGGATCGGCGTCCGCGCCGAGCTCGCGCGCCAGCACGGCCAGCACGTTCTTGTTGAACGCGGCCGTCACGCCCGCCGCGTCGTCGTACGCGGCGACCAGCGTCTCCTCGTCCTTCACCAGGTCGGTGCCCAGCAGCAGCGTGTCACCGGGCGTGAGCAGCGAACGCACGGAACGCAGGAACACCTTCCGCTCCTCGGGGAGCAGATTGCCGATCGTGCCGCCCAGGAAGGCCACCAGCCGGGGCCCCGGCGTGCCCGGCAGGGCGAGACCGCGCGTGAAGTCGGCGATCAGCGCGTGGACGAGCAGCCCGGGGTGCTCGGCGGTCAGCGCCTCGGCCGCCCCCCGCAGCGCGCTCTCACTGACGTCCACCGGTACGTAGTTCTCCAGCCCCGGCAGCAGCGCCTCGATCAGATGACGGGTCTTCTCCGACGAGCCCGAGCCGAGTTCCACCAGGGTGCGGGCCCGTGTGGCGTCGGCGATCTCGGCCGCACGGGCGATCAGGATCTCCCGTTCCGCCCGCGTCGGGTAGTACTCGGGCAGCCGGGTGATCTCCTCGAACAGGTCGCTGCCCCGTGCGTCGTAGAACCACTTGGGCGGCAGGTCCTTGGGCGTACGGGTCAGCCCGTGGAGGACGTCGGCGCGCAGATCGGCGCCGGTGGCGTCCTCGGGCAGGGTACGGGTCAGGAGGAACGGGCTCACGCGGGCGGCTCCTTGAGCGGGGTCAGAAGGACATCGGTGCGGGTGGCGGCGAGCACGGTGCGGTCGGGGACCTCGCGCCAGCCCGGATCGTCGTCGTACGGTTCCGAGGCCACGACCGTGCGGCCGCGGCCGGCTTCGGCCAGGTACCACAGGGTGTCGCCCCAAGCGGTGGCGCAGATGGTCTCGCCATCGGTGAGCAGCAGGTTCAGCCGCGACCCGGGCGCCGCCGCGGCGACGTCGTACACGGTGTCGGCCAGCGCCTGGCCCGGTTCGTCGCCGCCCCGCAGCCGGTGCAGGACCAGCGCCCACACCAGGGCGGAGTCGTTGCGGGCCTCCAGTGACAGCACCTCGTCGGCCGGGAGCCGCGCGGCGAGTGGCGCGAGCGACCCGGGCCAGCCCCGGACCGCTCCGTTGTGGCTGAACAGCCACGGCCCGGCGGCGTACGGCGCGGCGGCGGCCTCCGCGTCGGCCCCGGACAGCGTGGCGTCCCGGACGGCGGCCAGCAGGGCCCCGGTGCGCACCACCCGGGCCAGGTCGGCGAAGGACAGGTCGGCCCAGATCGGCCCGGCGCGCCGGTAACGGGCCGGCACGGGGTCACGCACCCCGTCGCCGTCCCCGCCCCGGTCCGCGTACCAGCCGACACCGAAGCCGTCCGCGTTCACCGTCCCGTACCGTTGCCGGCGCGGTTCCCAGGACTGGCGGTACAGGCCGTGCGCAGGCTCCACGAGCACCTCACCGAGCGCCACCGGTGGCCCCACATAGGCAATATGACGGCACATCAGGCGCCCCCCGCGTCCCTCGCGGTACGGAACCCGGAGAAGATCTGCCGCCGCACGGGCAGGTCCCAGTTGCGGAACGTACCCCGGCACGCCACCGGGTCCACGGCGAACGAACCGCCGCGCAGCACCTTGTGCCCCGGCCCGAAGAACACCTCCGAATACTCCCGGTAGGGGAACGCGACGAAACCGGGGTACGGAAGGAAGTCGCTGGACGTCCACTCCCACACGTCGCCGATCAACTGCCGGACGCCCAGCGGCGACTGCCCGGCCGGGTAGCTCCCGGCGGGTGCGGGACGCAGATGGCGCTGGCCCAGGTTGGCGTGTTCGGGCGCCGGGTCCTCGTCACCCCACGGGTAACGCAGCGAACGGCCGGAGGCCGGGTCGTGGCGGGCGGCCTTCTCCCACTCCTCCTCGGTCGGCAGCCGCCGCCCCGCCCAGCGGGCGTAGGCGTCGGCCTCGTACCAGCTGACGTGCAGCACCGGCTCGTCCTCCGGCACCGGCTCCACGACGCCGAACCGGCGCCGCAACCACTGCCCGCCCTCCCGGCGCCAGAACAGCGGCGCGCCGATGCCGTGCTCACGGATCTGCGCCCAGCCCTCGGGCGCCCACCAGCGCTCGTCGCGGTAGCCGCCGTCCGCGATGAACGCCATGTACGCGCCGTTGGTCACGGGCACCGTGTCGATGAAGAATTCCGGCACCACGCGCGCGTGCGCCGGCCGTTCGTTGTCCAGCGCCCACGGCTCGGCCGAGGTGCCCATGGTGAACGGGCCGCCCGGAACCCGCACTTCGGCGGGCAGGCCCACCGTGCCGGGGCCCGGCGGCGGCTCCGGGGCGTCCAGCGCGGCCGGACCGCGCCGCAGCTGGTGCGTGATCAGCATCGTCTCGTCGTGCTGCTGCTCGTGCTGGGCGATCATCCCGAAGGCGAACGCCGCGTCCACCAGCGGCCGGCCGCCCTCCAGCGGGGTGCGCTCAAGGACGTCCAGGACCCGGCCGCGTACGTCGGAGGCGTACGCACGGGCTTCGGCGGGCGCCAGCAGCGGCAGCGTGGGACGGGTGGCCCTGGGGTGCTCGAACGCGTCGTAGACGGAGTCGATCTCGGGGCGCAGCGCCTCACGTCCCGCCACGGCTCGCCAGAGCCACTGCTCCTCCTGGTTGGATATGTGGGCCAGGTCCCACACCAGGGGGGACATCAAAGGCGAGTGCTGGGCGGTCAGTTCACCGTCGTCGACACAGTCGGTGAGCAGGGCGGTGCGAGCCCGGGCGGTGGTCAGCGCGTCCAGCGCCAGCCGCCTGAGCTTCTCGGGCTCGGTCATGTGCGGAGATCCTTCCCGGGTGTCCCGGCTCCCGTCACCGTCACGGTCGCGGGGGTGAGCCGGTCGTCGGCGGGGCACCGGCCCGGTACGACATGGTGTTCGCGGAACGCGGCGACCGCGTCCAGGACGGCGGTGGTGGCGCCCCGCCGGGGCAGTGCCTCCAGCGCGAGCGCGAAACAGGCGTCGGCGGCCTCGTGCAGCACGGGATCGGTCAGCCCGTCGCGCGCGGCACCTCGCCACAGCGCGTCACGCGGCGGGGCCGCGTCGGCACCGGCCGACAGTGCGGCCAGGGGTTCGACCACGCGGTACGCGGCCCCGGCCGCCTCCGGGTCGTCGAACAGCGCGGCGGTGACGGCGAGCGGCACGATCCAGCCGTCCTCGCCCGGCTGGGCGTCGATCATGCGCAGCTCCAGGTGGCCGCGCGGCCGGACGGGCGGGAACAGCGTGGTCAGGTGGTAGTCGAGGTCCGCGCGGGTGGCGGGCCTCGGCTCCCCGGACCGCAGCCACTCCCGTAACGTCAGCGCCTCGGGAACCGTCCATGGTCCGTCCCCGCCCCGGACGCACATCACCGGCGTGTCCAGGGCATGCGCGGCCCACGTGGCACGGGGCTCCCGACCGGTGTCCGGAGCCGTGCCCCGTACCGGATCGAGATCGGCCCACAGGCCCTGCCGGGCGGAGCGCAGACCGGACGGCTCGCCGTGCAGGGTGGGGGAGTTGGCGAACGCGGCGACCAGCACCGGGCCCAGGAGGTGGGCCAGCCGCCAGCGCCGCTCGAAGCCCAGCGGCCCGGGCTCCTCGTGACCGGCGTCGAGGCACACCTGCACGGAGGCGGAGTCACGCATCATGGCGCGCCCCGCCGGACCCGTGCGGTCCAGGTAGCGCTCCATCGCGTCGTACCTCGGCTCGCGGAGCAGCCGGTCGCGCGGCGGGGACCAGGGATCGGTTCCGGAACCGGTGAGGGTGAGGTCAAGGGTGCCCAGCACCGCCCGTACGGTCGCCAGATCGGCCGAGACGGTGGTGACGCAGTCCATGAGGGACGCGGCGGGCGGCGAGCTGAGCTCCAGCTGCCCGCCCGGTTCGACGGTGAGTGCCGACTTCAGCGGCAGGGCCCGCAGCGCGCCGAAGGCGGTGCGGAGCCGGTCGGGGGTGACGGGGAGTTGCGGGATGTGCAGGTCATGGACGAACCATTCCAGTTCGACCCCGACCGTGCGCGGGGGGCCGGTCTTGAAACAGATGCAGCGCAGCAGATCCTCGGCCTCTTCCTCGGCGAGCGGACCGCCGCTGTCCGGCACGTCGCTCAGTGGCATGCGGGCTCCTCTTGTCGAAGACCTGTCGGAAGGCCTGTCCGAAGGCGTTCCCTCCCACCTAAGCCACCGGTTGGTGATCGCACAAGAGCGCCCTCAGGGGCGGAAATCCGGTTGCCTGATGCTTGAATGATTATCGACCATGCCGGGTATGAGTGCACGTCTGCGAGGGATCGCGAAAGACACCGAAGAGATCGTCGCCGTGGGGCGGTACCAGGCCCCCGACGGCCGGCCGGTCACCATAGGACCCCAGGTCACCGCCTCCCTCGAAGGAACCGCGATGTACGGTCCCGGGCCCGTCCCGGTGACCCCGGACACCGACCGGACCACCCGGTTCGAGGTCACGGGCGAGTCCAGCCTGGAAGCGGCGAAAAGGCTCACCGACGCGGCGCCGGCGCCCGTCGCCGTCCTCAACTTCTCCTCCGCCCGCAACCCCGGCGGCGGCTACCTCAACGGCGCGCAGGCGCAGGAGGAAGCCCTGTGCCGCGCCTCGGCGCTGTACGCCACACTGCTGCGGGTCCCGGAGTTCTACGACCACCACCGCGCCGAACGCAGCCCCTTCTACACCGACCGGGTCATCCATTCTCCGGGTGTCCCGGTCTTCCGCGACGATCGCGGGCGCCTGCTCAACTCCCCCTACCGCGTGGGATTTCTCACGTCCCCCGCACCCAACGCCGGGGTGATCGCCGGCCGCACGCCCGAGGACGCGGACCGCATTCCGGCCGCCCTCGCCTCCCGTGCCGAAAGAGTGCTGGAGACCGCGGCGGCGTGCGGCTACCGGCGCCTCGTGCTGGGCGCCTGGGGCTGCGGGGTCTTCCGCAACGACCCCCGGCAGGTGGCTGCCGCGTTCCGGGACCTGCTGACCGGGGAGGGCCGCTTCGCCCGGCACTTCGACGAGGTCGTCTTCGCGGTCCTGGACCGGACGCGCGGGGCGACGACCCTGGGCGCGTTCCGCGACACGTTCGCGGCGGTCACCGCCCCCTGACCGGGGCCGCTCAGACCCACCCCTCCAGCGCCGCCATGAAGGCGTCGAAGTCGTCGCGGTGGATGGTGTGGCCCGTCCCCCTGACCGTACGGACCTCGAAGCCCCGTTCCCTGAGCAGCGCGGCCCGTTCCGGCGACACCAGCCGGCTCGGGTCGGCGAGCGTCACCAGCGACGGGACGACCGGCGCGGGCGGCAGCAGGTCCGTCCCGGCGACGGGCTCCAGCCCGTACGCCGTCGCCTCGTCCCACACCTTCAGGGTCTCCAGCTCGATGTCGACGTCCACCGCGTCCCAGCGCGGGTTCATCGCCGTGACCTGCTCCCGCGTCGCCGCCTTGGCCTGGGCGAACAGCTCGCCCCGGAACCCGTCCTCGCCCGCCGGGAGATGCCAGGCGGGGTCCGAGTAGACCGCCCGGCGCGGCGCGAGGCGCTCGACGGCCAGCGACAGCGTCAGCCCGCCGAGCGAGTGCCCGAGGGCGAGGTCGGCGCCCGTCGGCAGGGTGGCCACCACGTCGTCGGCGAAGTCCTGTGCCGTGTACGTCCGGGCCCGCCCACTGGCTCCGTGGCCGCGCAGGTCGACCGCGAGGACGCGGTAACCCCGCTCCGCGAGGGCCGGCCCGACCCGCCGCCAGGTGCGGTGGTCGGCCATGATCCCGTGGATGAGCAGGGCGAGACGGTCGCCCTCGCCCCACGTCGTGGTGTGCAGACGCACGTCGATGCCTTCCGGACAGGGGTGGTCAGGGTGGCAGGAGACCCTTTCGGGTCCCGGTCTTCCGGACCGGTGGTTCCCGGACCGGGTGTTCCGGACCGGCCGGGCAAGAGCCACGCCGCCCTGCCGGGAGCGGGCCCCTGGCGGCGGTGGCACGTGTCAGCGGTCGCTGGGGGACTGTGTAGCACCCCGTTCCCGCCATCCGCCAGCCCCGGGCCGGGGCCGGTCTGGAAAGATGCCGAGAGCGATGACCCAGACACCTCCTCCGCCGCCCGCCGGATCCCCGGTCCCCCGCCCGGTTCCGACCAGCGCCGATGTCGCGCGGCTGGCCGGAGTCTCCAGGGCCACCGTCTCGTACGTGCTCAACAACACCTCGGCCGTACGGATCAGCGAACCGACCCGCCGCCGTGTGCGCGAGGCCGCCGAGGAACTGGGCTACGTACCGCACGCCGCCGCCCGCAGCCTGCGCGCCGGCCGTACCCGGATCGTGCTCCTGCCCACCGCGCACGTCCCGGTCGGTCCGCTGTACGGCCACTTCCTCAACGAACTGCAGCGGGCGCTGCGCCGTCTGGACTACACGGTCGTCCAGTACGGCAGCATGGGCCTGGACGGGGACGAGGCGGCCCGCGCCTGGGCGGAGCTGCGTCCCGTCGCCGTCGTGTCGTTCGGCACGGTCGAGCTCACCCCGCACGGCGTGGACGTCCTCAAGAGGTCCGGTGCCAGGGCCGTGATCACCCTCGGGCCGCGGCCGGTCGAGGGCGCCCACAGTCTGGCCATGGACCAGCGCCGCGTGGGTGGCTGCGCGGGTGCCCACCTGCTGGAGCGCGGCTATCGGCGCATCGGCGTCGTGATCCCGGAGGAGGCCGGTCTGGAGCTGTTCTCCGAGCCCCGCCTGGAAGGTGTGCGCCGTGCCGCGGCCGGTACCGGCGCGGAGGTGGTACCGCTGCCGCTGGCCTACACGGAGGAGTCGGCCGAGGCCCTCGCCGCCCGCTGGCCCGCCCTGGGCCTGGACGCCGTCTTCGCGTACAACGACGAGTACGCCATGCTGCTGATGCGCGCCCTGCTGGACGCGGGCGTGTCCGTGCCGGGCGACACGGCGGTCATGGGCGCGGACGACCTGCTGCTCGGCAAACTGCTGCGGCCGCGGCTGAGCACGGTGCAGATCGACATGGAGACCGGCCAGCACCTGGCCGAGTTGGTCGACCGTGCGGTCGCCGATCCGGAGTGGACGCCGGCCGGGCAGGACCTGATGGCCGCCCGCGCGGTCCACCGCGAATCCACCTGAGGTGCGTGGCGGGCGGAACGTCTCTAGCGTCGCCTGCATGAGCACACATCCGCAGCGCTTCGAGATCCTGGTGGTGCCCGAGCACGTGGAGGGGCGCGACGCGGCGCACCTCGCGGAGAGCGCGATCCGCTCGGCCGTCGTGGAGGCCACGGGTGAGACGGGTGCCTCGGGCTATCCCCGCTACGTGGGCGAGGGCATGGAGGCCGACATCGACCCCGAGACCCGCACGGTGGAGGCCCTGCTGGTCGACGGCGCGGAGCTGGACTACGGGCTGTCGGCGCGTATCCGCTGACCGCGGGTCCGTTGACAGTCGGCGGGCGACGGGCGGACACTCGGGCGAGGCCGGAGATGAAGATTACTTCACCTGGCGAACAAGCGGTCTGAGGTCACGTGGGAGAGCACCCGATGAGCATCCGCGACGTCTACATCGTCGACGCCGTCCGTACGCCGATCGGCAAGTTCGGGGGTGCCCTCTCCTCCGTACGGCCGGACGACCTGGCCGCTCATGTCGTCAGGGCGCTCATGGACCGCACGCCCGCCCTCGACCCCGCGCGCCTCGACGACGTCTACTTCGGTGACGCCAACGGGGCCGGGGAGGACAACCGGGACGTGGCCCGTATGGCCGTCCTGCTCGCGGGCCTGCCCGTCTCCGTGCCCGGTGTCACCGTCAACCGCCTGTGCGGCTCCGGCCTGGAGGCCGTCATCCAGGCCGCCCGCGCCATCGCCGTCGGGGACGCCTCGGTCGTCCTGGCGGGCGGCGTGGAGTCGATGTCGCGGGCGCCGTGGGTGCTGCAGAAGCCCGAGCGCGCCTTCCCGGCCGGCCACCAGCAGCTCCACTCGACCACGCTCGGCTGGCGTATGACCAACCCGAAGATGCCCGCCGAATGGACCGTCCCGCTCGGTGAGGGCGCCGAACTGATCGCCGACAAGCACGCCATCACCCGCGAGCAGCAGGACGCCTTCGCCCTGACGAGCCACCAGAAGGCCGCCGCGGCCTGGGCGGAGGGGCTGTACGACGGCGAGGTCGTGCCGTACGGGGGAGTGGACCTCACCCGCGACGAGTGCGTCCGTGACGACACCTCCATGGAGGCGCTGGCCAAGCTGAAGCCGTCCTTCCGCACCGGTGGGACCGGGACCGTGACGGCCGGCAACGCCTCGCCGCTCAATGACGGCGCCGCCGCGCTGCTGCTGGTCGACGAGGAGGGCCTCAAGGCCTGCGGCCGGGAGCCGCTCGCCCGTGTCCGCGCGTCGGCCGTCACCGGAATCGAGCCGCAGCTGTTCGGCCTGGGACCGGTCGAGGCGGTCCAGCGTGCCCTCGCCAAGGCGGGGCGCACCTTCGCCGACCTCACCACGTTCGAACTGAACGAGGCGTTCGCCGCCCAGTCGCTGGGTTGCCTCGCCGAGTGGCCCGAGCTGGACCCCGCGGTGGTCAACCCGCGTGGCGGCGCCATCGCCATCGGCCACCCGCTGGGCGCCTCGGGCGCCCGCCTGGCCGGTTCCGTGGCCCACCAGCTGGCGGCCGCGGGCTCCGGGACGGGCCTCGCGGCGCTGTGCATCGGGGTGGGCCAGGGCTTGGCGCTCGTACTGGAACGATGAGTAGCGGGGACGGGGCGCTGACCGCACGGGCGGTACGGGGCGCTGACCGCGCGGGCGTCACCGCCCTGGGCGCGGCGTCACCGCCCCCTGGCCGGAGGCCTTCTCAGGCCTGGGTCTTCCCCTTCTCGATGGACTTGCGCACCTCGTCCATGTCCAGCTTGCGCGCCTGCCCGATCAGGTCCTCCAGGGCCGGCTCGGGCAGCGCCCCGGGCTGGGCGAACACGGCGACGTTGTCGCGGACGATCATCAGCGTGGGGATCGACCGGATCTCGAACGCCGCGGCCAGCTCCGGCTGCGCCTCCGTGTCGACCTTGGCGAATACCAGGTCGGTGTGGCGCTCGGACGCGCTTTCGAAGACCGGGGCGAACTGACGGCACGGTCCGCACCAGGCAGCCCAGAAGTCGATCAGGATGAAATCGTTGTCCGTCACGACCTGATCGAAGTTGTCCTTGGTGAGCTCTACGGTGCTCATGCTGCCTACCTCTTCCGGTATACGTGGGGATCGCCCCGGGCCCCGGACAACAGTGCCCCGGGCCGCGCTATTCCGATTGCCCATGTGGCCATGGCCCACACGTACCACCAGACTGACCCCATGGCCGAAACGGTGGAGTACGACGTCGTGGTGGTGGGTGCCGGTCCCGTCGGGGAGAACCTGGCCGACCGGGCCGCCGCCGCGGGGCTGAGCGTCGCGGTGGTCGAGAGCGAACTGGTCGGCGGCGAATGCTCCTACTGGGCCTGCATGCCCAGCAAGGCGCTGCTGCGCCCGGCGATCGCCCGCGCCGACGCCCGCAGGGTCCCCGGTCTCCGCGGGGCCATGCAGGGCGCCCTGGACGCCCCCGCGGTGCTCGCCCACCGCGACGCGTACGTGTCGCATTGGAAGGACGACGGCCAGGCCGGCTGGCTCGACTCGATCGGCGCCCGCCTCCACCGCGGCCACGGCAGGCTGGACGGCAGCAAGAGGGTCACCGTCGAGGGCCCCGACGGCGAGCGGCAGGTCCTCACCGCCCGGCACGCCGTCGCCGTGTGCACCGGCAGCCGGGCCGTCCTGCCCGACCTGCCCGGTCTCGCCGACGCCCGGCCCTGGACCAGCCGCGAGGCGACCAGCGCCAAGTCCGTGCCCGGCCGGCTCGTCGTCGTGGGCGGGGGAGTGGTCGGCACCGAGATGGCCACCGCCTGGCAGGCGCTGGGCTCACACGTCACCGTGCTGGTACGCGGGCGGGGCCTCCTCCCGCGGATGGAGCCGTTCGTCGGCGAGCACGTGGCGGACGCCCTTGCCGAGGCGGGCGCGGACATCCGTACCGGCGTCTCCGTCACCGCCGTCGAGCGCCCGCACCCCACCGGACCGGTCACGGTGGTCCTGGACGACGGCCGGCGCGTCGAGGCCGACGAGGTCCTCTTCGCCACCGGCCGCGCGCCGCGCACCGACGATCTCGGGCTGGAGACCGTCGGCCTCGAACCGGGCTCCTGGCTGTCGGTCGACGACACCTGCCTGGTCGACGGCACCGACTGGCTGTACGCGGTCGGCGACGTCAACCACCGGGCCCTCCTCACCCACCAGGGCAAGTACCAGGCCCGCATCGCCGGTGCCGCCATCGGCGTCCGCGCCGACGGCGGGGCCCCGCTGGACACCGGCGCCTGGGGCGCGCACGCCGCGACCGCCGACCACGCCGCCGTGCCCCAGGTCGTCTTCTGCGACCCCGAAGCCGCTTCCGTCGGCCTCACCCTCGCCGAAGCGGAAGCGGCGGGCCACCGCGTACGGGCGGTCGACCAGGACCTGGCCGCGGTGGCCGGGTCCGGCCTCTACGCGGACGGCTACCGCGGCCGCGCCCGGATGGTCGTCGACCTGGAACGCGAGATCCTCCTCGGCGTCACCCTCGTCGGCCCGGCGGTGGGCGAACTGCTCCACTCGGCCACCATCGCGGTCACCGCCGAGGTCCCGATCGCCCGCCTGTGGCACGCGGTCCCCGCGTACCCCACGATCAGCGAGGTGTGGCTGCGGCTCCTGGAGGGCTACCGGGGGTGAGGGGCACCGTCCAGGCTCAGCACTTCACGGACGCCTGCGAGGCGGCGATGGCACGGTCCAGCGCCTCCAGGTGAGGCCTGATCCGCTGGGCGGCCTGGGCGCCCGTGGTGCCGCCGGGCAGGTCGTCGATGGCCCTGCTCACCCGGTCGTACGCGTCCGAGACCGCACGCGCCCGCGCCTTGCGCACGCCCCGCGCGCTCTGCGCCACGAGGTCGAGATCGTGTGCGACGTCCTCCCGCAGGTCCCTGAGTTCGTCGCGCCCTCTCGACCTGGGGCTGAGATCGGCCAGCCTGCCCGCGTCCATCCGCAACGCCCCCAGGTCCTCGCACAGCGCGTCGACGGCCGCCCGCGCCCTCTCCCTGGGCGTCGGGGCGTCGGCGGAGCATCCGGTCAGGGAGAGCGGGACCATCGCCAGGACGAGGCCCAGAGCCACGCGGGGCGGACGCTGCCGCCGACGTATCGGAGAGGTGAGGTCGCCCATGTCCCCATGCAATGCCGGGTGTGCCCGGCGTGCCCGCGGGTGGCGCCGAACGGGTGAACCGCGCGCCGCCGGCCACCGTCAGGCGGGGTGGAGGCCGGGCGTGCCCGTGCCGGTGGAGAAGGACGCGGCCGTACTCAAGGTGCCGCCCGGCCTGGTGACGGTGGAGACGGTCTTGAAGGCGATGTCGGCGCCGGTCTGCCCGAGCCGGATGACGGTGTAGCCCCGCCGCCCGTCGTAGAACTTCAGGTGGGGATTGGCCTGGGTGAGCATGTTCCAGTTTCCGGGCTTCTGGGCACCGTCCCTGCCGCTGGTGACGGACGTCGTGGAGATCTCGGTGCCGACGACGCGCGAGGCGGGGTTGTCGAAGTCGGCCTTCAGGTCGAAGGCGTAGCCGACGTGGGCGTCACCGGACAGGACCATCAGGTTGTCGATCCCCGCGGCGACCGCACCGTCCAGGACGCGCTTGCGGGAGGCGGCGTAGCCGTCCCAGGCGTCCATGGAGAGCTTGTAGTCCGCCGTGGGGGCGCTGCGCCGCTGGGCGAAGGTGACCTGCTGGGGTACGACGTTCCACACGGCGTCCGAGGCCTTCCACCCGTCGAGCAGCCAGCGTTCCTGCGCCGCGCCGGTCATGGTGCGCGAGGGGTCCTCCGACTCGGGCCCCGGTGCCTGCCAGCCGTCGCCGTAGGCCTGGTTGGAGCGGTACTGGCGGGTGTCGAGGATGTCGAACTGGGCGAGCGGCCCGAACCGCAGCCGCCGGTACAGCCGCATGTCGGCACCCACCGGCTGCTGCGGCGGACGCAGTGGCTGGTTCTCCCAGTACGCGCGGTACGCGGCGGCGCGCCGCAGCAGGAACTCCTCGGGCGGCACGCCGTTCTCCGGGATCGCCCCCGCGTAGTTGTTCTCCGTCTCGTGGTCGTCCCAGGTGACGACGAACGGGTGCGCGGCGTGGGCGGCCTGAAGGTCGGCGTCGTGCTTGTAGAGCGCGTAACGCAGCCGGTAGTCCTGAAGGGTGACGGTCTCGCGGTTGAAATGGGCGGGCAGCTGCCGGTCGGTGTAGCCGCGGTGGCCACCGGCCGAGTCGACCCCGTACTCGTAGATGTAGTCGCCCAGGTGCACCACCATGTCCAGATCCTCGGCGGCCAGGTGCTTGTACGCCGTGTAGTAGCCGTCGAAGTAGGCGGCGCAGGCGACCGCGGCGAAGTTCAGAGAGGGCACCCAGTAGGAGTCGGGCGAAGGGGCGGTACGGGCACGGCCCACCGGGCTGATCCAGGCGCCCGCGCGGAAGCGGTAGTAATAGAAGCGGTCCTCGTCGAGCCCCGGCACCTCCACATGGACACTGTGGGCGTACTCCGGGTGGGCGGTGGCGGTCCCGCTCTTGATGACGGCGAAGAACCGCTCGTCGTACGCCACCTCCCACTGCACCTCCACCCGCTGCGCGGGCAGCCCGCCGTCCGGCTCGTACGGACTGGGCGCGAGCCGCGTCCACAACAGGACGGAATCCGGCTGCGGGTCACCGGAGGCGACGCCCAGGGTGAAGGGGTACTTGCTGATCTTCCGGGCTTCCAGCACGGAAGGGCTCGCCGCACCGGCGGCCGGCAGGTGCGTGGTGAACGCCAGGGCGGCCGCGGCGGCGGCCACGGTGAGGAAGTGACGACGCCCCATGAGCCGGGCGGCGGCACGGAGCTCGGGCATGTGAGTTTCCATATGGCACGTCATATGCCCGCTTTGCTCCGCTTGTTGCCCCGGCATACGGGTGGTGTGACGGAGCAGAGGCCGAGCCTGACAAACTCTCACCCCGACAGTGCTCCCGCCACTAGGTTGGGCGGTATGAGCAACCTTGATCGTCAGGCCGCGCTCTCCGTCTGCGGCGGCCGGGGATTCGTCGTCGCGGAGCCGGTGCGAGAGCTCCTCAGCCCCCGCCGCGTCCAGCTCGGTGAGTCCACCGAGGTACGCCGCCTGCTGCCCAACCTCGGCCGCCGCATGGTCGGCGCCTGGGCCTTCGTGGACCACTACGGACCCGACGACATCGCCGACGAACCCGGCATGCAGGTGCCGCCCCACCCGCACATGGGCCTCCAGACCGTCAGCTGGCTCCACGAGGGCGAGGTCCTGCACCGCGACAGCACCGGCAGCCTCCAGACGGTACGCCCCCGCGAACTGGGGCTGATGACCTCCGGCCGGGCCATCTCCCACTCCGAGGAGAGCCCCCGCCCGCACGCCCGCCTCCTGCACGGCGCCCAGCTGTGGGTGGCCCTGCCCGACGCCCACCGCCACGTCGACCCCCACTTCCAGCACCACGCCGACCTCCCGCGCGTCACGGCGCCCGGCCTGACGGCCACGGTCATCCTCGGCGAGCTCGACGGCGCGCTCTCACCCGGCACCACCTACAGCCCCCTGATCGGCGCCGACCTCGCCCTGACCCGCGGCACGGAAACGCATCTGCCGCTCGACCCCGACTTCGAGTACGCGGTCCTCTCCATGTCCGGCGAGGCCCACGTCGACGACGTCCCGGTCCTCCCCGGCTCGATGCTCTACCTCGGCTGCGGCCGCTCCTCCCTCCCCCTGCGCGCCGAATCCGACGCGGGGCTGATGCTCCTGGGCGGCGAGCCCTTCGAGGAGGAGATCGTCATGTGGTGGAACTTCGTGGGCCGCTCCCACGAGGAGATCGAGCAGGCGCGGGAGGACTGGATGAAGGGCACCCGCTTCGGCGAAGTGCACGGCTACGACGGGGGCCGGCTGCCGGCGCCGGAACTCCCGCCGGTGGCGCTGAAACCGCGAGGTAGGGTGCGCTGACCTGAACTGCCGTGCTGCGACCAGACGTCTCCTCGGGGGGAGTGACATTGCCCGGGGCGGCGTGAAGCGGAATTACGGACTCGAGCCCGTTCGGGGCCTCTACCAGCAGTGACTGGCAGTCCAAGGTGTGGTCGTGTGTAGGCAGCTTCAGTAAACCCAATGCTGACTTTGCTGAAAGGTTG
Organism: Streptomyces sp. NPDC000229; assembly: GCF_040300825.1. Lineage (NCBI taxonomy): Bacteria > Bacillati > Actinomycetota > Actinomycetes > Kitasatosporales > Streptomycetaceae > Streptomyces > Streptomyces sp. NPDC000229. The sequence goes on along the minus strand of NZ_JBEPEL010000061.1, from coordinate 9,127 downwards.
TCAGGTCGGGTGTCGGACGAGTTCCCGGCGTTGGTCGGTGCGGTCAGGAGCCCGAAGTTGTTGCTGTCCCGCTGGCCGATGGCGTCGATCCGCCGGTGTGCCAGGGGAAGAGCTGGTGGCGGCGGCCGAGACGGCTGGCGCCGCTGTGCCGGCCGGAGGGCCGCTGACCTTGGAACTGCTGGTCCTCACTTATCGGGCCGACGGCCGGTTGAGGGGCATGCCGGAGGAGTTGTTCGCCCGCGGGGTCACACGGCTTGTGGAGGGTCCCGACCCTGCCCGGCTCGGGAAGGAGCAGATCGCCTCAGTACCTCAGCGTCTGATGGCGGCGGGACGCATCGCGGCGTGGATGTGATTCGACAACAAAACCAGGGTCTGCCAATAAAGATCCGGTGGTAGATCATGGTGTCGTAGTAGGTCGTCATGAACTCATACCGCCGGCCGAGGCTCGGCGGCGCCGCCACTGACGACGGCAGCGGTGAGTTCAGAGGAGAAATGTGGTGGCTGTGACAGCGAAGACCACCAGGGCTAGAACTGGCCAGTAGAGCAGTTTGGGGGCCAGGTTGTCCCGCCATTCCACTACGCCGATGCGAGGGCCGCGAGAAAGAAGCAAGGAGTTCCACACCACTGCGATGATCATGAAGTACAGGCAGAAGTACAGGTAGTCGACATAGGCGATGCCGTGTGATCCGGTTTCCGAGCGGGCGGTGTTGTGGTCGACGGTCAGCACCAGCAGGATTGCAGCGGCGAATTCCACGACGGTCAGTCCGTCGAATCCCGACAGCGGGAATCGTGTCGTGTTCTTGGTCGTGACGAACAGCGAGGCAAAAACCAGCACCGCGATGAACGTGAGAGGGATGATGCGGCCGAAGAGGGGTGAGACGAACTCGCGAGCCATGTGCATGTTGAAGTAGAGCTCGGGATAGGTCTGGGTCCGAAAGCGCCGCTCCTGTCCGAAGCTCGCCGAGTAGGGCGGGACGTCGTAGCTGAAGGCGGTGGCCTTGACAGCCCAATTGCCCGGAACGAAACCGCTGTCCAGACCGTAGGCCGCGTGCGGGCGCCACGGCGGATAGCCCGCCCAGTCGGGGACCAGGACGACGCGTTGCGCGAAGTCGGGGTGCCACATGCGGAGCCAGACGTTCTGTTCGTCGAGCGGGTAGGTGCGGTAGTCGAAGACCTGCCGCAGCGTGACGTGAAAATACCAGCCGATCACCTGCTCGCCGTCGCGGTGGATTTCGTACACCTTTTCGGGTTCGTAGGACTCGTCCGCCTCGGGGAAGACGATGCCGCGCTCGAGATCGTTGGGGAGGGACTTTCCGTAGCGCTGCCAGACGTAACCGCTGACTTCGACGTCGTAGGCGCCGGTGAAACGCAGGGCCTGAATGAAGACCCCGGTCGGAACACGCGGGGCCGGCGGGTGGCGGCTCAGGTAGGCGTCGGACTGGCGGTCGTCGGCCACGCGGGATCCGCGGGTGAGGGCGTCAGAGGTGTCGGCGACCGTTCCGTACCAGACCAGCCCGGTACCGGCGAGCAGGACCACGCTGACCCAGGTGCTGGCCAGCCACAGTCGGCGCCGGGCCAGACGGCGGATGACGGACAGACCGGCCAGCAGGAGCAGGACCAGGCCGAGAGCGGTGGTCAGGCAGAGCCAGGGACTGGGCCGCGCGAAGTCCAGGCCGTGCGGGTGGCGCCGGGCCAGCAGGAGGACCACGGTGAAGAGGACGCCGGTGAGCAGGGCGAGAGGATCGGTCAGTCGGGAGGCCCGCTGCAGGCGGCTCGTCGCGCGTTCGTGGCTCAGTGCTTTCACCGTGTCACCGCCATGGCGATCGTCAGCCGAAATGAATGACGTAGGCGAGGAAAACGCCGAGGCAGAACACGGGGTAGTAGACACGTGACAGGTACGCGAGCCGGTTCCAGGCGCGGACGTTGTTGTGTTCCACCAGCCAGGCGCCGGCAAGGGAGATGAAGACGCATGTGCCGACGAGGAACATGAAGGCGTAGTAGGCCCATTCGATGGCCACCGAGTAGCCGATGTCGGGTAGGGAGTCGGTGACGCTCGTCAGCAACACGGCGGAGCTGAGCATGGCGGTCACCTCCAGGGAGACGCGGGTGCTGGTGTAGCGGGGGTCGCGGGGGAAGAACAGGGTGGCGTAGGTGACGGCCACGCTGAGCAGCAGCGGCAGCAGGTTCCTGATCAGGAAGGGGCCGACGTTGCGGTGCACGGTGACGTCGGCGACGTACTGGGCGTAGTGAATGCCTTCTCCGACGCGGCCGAGGTCGGGGTCGCCCAGCCGCGCGGTACTGCCGACCGCGGCCTTGTACGTTCTCGGGTCGCGGAGGTCCCAGTTGGGCAGACCGTCGATGGAGGTGCCGACGTCCTTTCCGCTCCTGAGGGCTTCGGCGTTGTGCTGGCTGAGCATCGGCTGGTCGATGACGTAGACGACGCGGGAGGAGGGGTGGTCCCGGTTCTGCATGACGATCCTGAGGTGCTGCTCGTCGAAGGGAAAGCGGTGGAAGTCCAGGGTGCTGGTGAACGTCGCGTTGACCTGGTGGAGTCGGTACTTGATGCCGGCGTCCTCGGAGCGGCGGACCGGGGGGCCCGGACCGGTCTTGCTGTCGGCCGCATTGAGGAATTCGACGTTGGCCGCGTCGTCGCTGCCGGAGTAGCGCAGCCACAGGAAGAAGTCGGCCTTGAAGGTGCCCGCCCGGGTGTTGAGGGCGCTGATCCGGTTGAAGTTGATGCCGGTGTAGACGATCTGCTGACGGGCAAGCACACGCCCCTGGAAGGAGACGGCGCGGCCGGCGGCCAGGTCGGCGGCGGCGTCAGTGCTCTCCTCGGGGGTGTACTCGGTCAGCTGGACGGGGGCGGAGACGATGTGACCGTTCTTGACCATGCCGATGCTGACCGGCCGGTACAGAGAACGGGTCGCGTCGAAGTGGACCTGGTCTCCGTAGACGCCGGGTATCGCGTGCTCCCGGTCGTTCATGGCGGCCAGGGCGTCGCGGACGGCCGTTCGGGCGCGGGGGGTGACATGGCCGTGCGGTGCCCGGGCCTGACGCAGGGCATGGACCGCCATGTCGGTGGCGGTCTGCGCGGACATGGCCCGCCAGGACGGCAAGTCGTCGTAACGGTCGCGGTAAGCAGCCGCCCAGGCCAGTCCAGCGCCGGTGAGGCTGTCGGTGAGCTGGGGTGATGCGGCGTAGAAGCGGCCGGTCATCGAGCCCGGCCGGGCCTTCTCCTGGGCGGATCCGGTCAGGGCCGCACCGAACCGGTCCTGCGAGAGGTCGTCGCCCGCGACGACAGTGTTGTCCACGCCGTGGGAACGCAGGTGTTCCAGGACGGCCAGCGCCGACTGTTCGGGCAGAGCCAGCAGGACGGGCCCCTTCGCTGTGTCCGCGTGCACGGCGTCGAGGGCCTGCTGCAGCTGCCGGGTCCGGTGCGGACCGGGCCGCTCGTCGAAGGCGATCGTGTGCTCGACGCGTCCTGCGGTGTCGGTGAAGGCCCTGCGGAAACCATCCGCCAGCGTCGTGCCGTAGGCGCTGTCGGCGTACAGGACGGTGGCGGTGCGTGCGGAGAGCACGTGGCGGGCGTAGGCGGCGAGGAAGGCGCCTTGGGAGGAGTTGGTGTATGTGGTGCGGAAGCACCATGGGTCGGCGGTGATGCCGTCCGCCGTGGCGGTGGGGGTGATGAAGGGGATGCCCGCGGCGGCGTAGACGGTCGCGGCGGCCGTCGCCGTGGGGCTGGAGGTGTGGCCGATCACCAGGGTCACCCGGTCGTCTCGGACGATGCGTTCGGCCGTGCGCCGTGCGGTGTTTGGGTTTGCCCCGTCATCGTAGGAGAGCACCCGGACCGGGTGGCCGTGAATGCCACCGGCGTGGTTGACGTCCTCGACGTGGAACTGCACGGCCAGTGCCACCTCGGGTGCCCGGGGCGCGCCGGGGCCGGTGCGGCTGGTGACCAGCGCGACGTACACCGGCTCAGCGGGGGTGTGCAGCATCCGCGGCACCAGGACGGCAGCCAGGACGACGAGGGCAGCGAGTGCGGCAAGGAGGACGGCGCGGCGGGTGGTGAGGCGACTGCGCCATGCGGTAGTTGTCGCTCCGGCCGCGGAACCTGCCGGCCGGAGCGGTTCCCGCTGGGTGGAGTGGTCGTCGGGCACTGTCACCCGATCCTCCTTGGTCCTGGCGTGGCTGAGTTCGTTCGTCGAGGGCAGCAGCCGCGGAAAAGCCCGCCCTCGTCACGCGCTAAGCGTCGACGTCGGTCTCGTTGTGGAAGACGGACAGCTTCGCGTCTTTGGCGACGAAGTACTTGTCGACTTTGTAGGCGATGGTGGCGAAGTCGAGCCGGCCATCGCCGTTGAAGTCGCCGACGGCGATACGGGCGGTCGAGTCGGACGAGACGCGCCACTTGGCGAAGATGCCCGCCCGGATGTCGATCGCTTTGTAGTAGAAGACCCCCTGCCAGGGGTGCGGGCCGCGCAGGGCGACGAGGAATTCGTCGTCGCCGTCGTTGTCGAAGTCGGCACAGACGATCTGGTGACCGGGTCCTTCGCCGAGTTCGTTGGGGTCGCCGAAGATGTCCAGGACGATGCGGCGCCAGGTGGCCTCGTGGACGGGAGTGCCGGGCTCGTCCTTGACGTAGACGGCGACGGTGTTGCCGTGGAACGGCTCGGTGGCGGCCACGTAGGCGTGCGGGTCGTCGCCGATGCGGCCGGCGTTGACGTCTCCGCTGCCCTTGAAGCCGGTCTGCTCGAACTGGGAGTGCTCACCGTCGCCGATGTGGGTGGTGGTGAAGCGGCCTTCCTGCTCGTCGTAGTGGAGCCAGGTGATGCCCTCCTCGGATGCGAGGAGGATGGAGTCCAGGTGCTCGGAGCCGGGGAGTGGATTCTGCCGCTTCTCCGCGCCGTGGATCATGCGGAAGTGCGTGTCGTCGACGACGCGCTTGTCCCACGGTTGGCGGACGTCGTTGTTGGGGCTGAACAGGACGACCGGGATGAGGCCGTGCACATGCCGGGGACCGACGCAGGGCACGCCCATCACCTCGGGTTTGCGGGTCTGGGTGAAGTGACCGACGCGCAGCCGGTGCATGCCGGTCTCTCGGCCGATGTAGTGGCGTTCCCAGCGGGCGTCGTCGTCCGTCTTGCCGGTGTTCTCGATCCAGTCGATCTTGCCGCCCTCAGTGTTCGGGTCGTCGATGCGCCCGCCGGGGCCGTAGAGCTCGTAGCAGACCACGATGTCCGGGTGACCGTTGCCGGAGATGTCGGCGCAGTGCGCGCCGATGGGCATGTGGAAGTTGTCGGCTACCAGCTTCCGCTCCCAGTCGGGGTTCTTGTACCAGTAGATCTCGCCGAGGGACAGGCCGTAGCCGAAAAGGTCGGGGCGGGTGTCACCGTCGATGTCGGGGGCCTCGACCCAGTAGCCGTCGTTGAGTCGGTCGGCGACGACCTCGCGGGTGAATCGGGGGGTGCGCAGGTTGAGGGGTGTGCTTGCGGTCATGGGAGCACCTTCCGGAATGTACGGGTGGCGTGTGGAGGGTCAGCCCAGGGTGCGGGCGAGGTATTCGCGCGCCGTTTGGGCGTGGTGCAGGGGCGGGTGACCGCCGTACGGGTCCTGCTCCGCTTCGACCACCAGCCAGCCCCGGTAACTGTCGCCGGGGCGCAGGGCCTTGAGGACGGTGTCGAAGTCGACGTCGCCGTCGCTGTCGCCGGGGACGGTGAAGATGCCCGCTTCGACGTACTCGCGGAAGCTGCCGGCGGCGAGGGTGCGGTCCGCGCGGACGCTGCCGCGGATGTTCTTCAGGTGCACGTGGGCGATGCGCTCGCGGTGGCGTTCGATGATGCCCAGCACGTCGGCTCCGGCCCAGGTGAGATGGCCGGTGTCCAGCAGGAGGCTGACGTGACGCGGGTCTGTGCCCGCCATCAGGCGGTCGACGTCCGGTTCGCTCTGGACGCCGGTGCCCATGTGGGGGTGGTAGGCGAGCGTGAAGCCCTGCCCGGCGGCGATCTTGCCGATCTGGTTCAGGCCGCGGCACAGGTCGTCCCACTGTTCCTCGGTGAACTCCGGTTTGTTGCTGCGCAGACTGAGTGACTGGAGGTGGACCGACCGGCCGAACTCGGCGACACCGATGGTGGTGGTCTTCACCGGCGGGTCTCCTGCGTTGAAGTCCTTGAGGAACTCCAGCACCTTCAACAGATCGCCAGCGGTACGTTCGGCGCCGTCGGGCACGGTGAAGAAGGTGCTCACCCAGGGCTCGCTGACGCTGAGGCCGCGCAGGTGCATCGCGGCGGTCAGGGCGTCGACGTCCGTGGTGAAGTTGTGGCCGATGCTGCACCCCTCGAATCCGGCCAGCGCGATCTCGCTGAGGCACTGTTCCATCGGGATGTCGTGGCCGATCAGGGGGAAGTCGTCGTTGGTCCAGCAAGTGGGCGTGATGCCGAGGTGGATGCCTTCGGGACGGCGGGCGGTCGCGGGTCGGCTCATGGGACAGTCCTGGGGGTCGGGGTCGGGGTCGGGGTCGGGGTCGGGGGTCGCGGACGGCCGGCGGGGTCAGTGCCCGGGGTGACCGCTGAGGATGGTGTTGGCCGCGTGGACGGCCATGGCGACGCTGGTCAGCGTCGGATTGCTGGCGTTGCCGAAGGGGTGCAGACCGTTGCCACCCAGGTAAAGGTTGTCGATGTTCCAGACCTTGGAGTACTCGTCGACGACGCTGTCCAGCTCGCTGGTGCCCATACGAGTGGTGCCCGCGATGTGCAGGGGCAGGCCCGGCGTGAGGAACACCGGTTCCGAGCCGGGCATGAAACCTCCGAGCGCGGCGGCGGTGCGCAGCATGTGCTCGTTCATGCGGTCGGACTCCTTCCGCTCGTTCTGGTCGAGGCGGAAGTGGAAGGTGGGTTGGGGCAAGTCGAAGGTGTCGCGGATCCTGCGGGAGAAGGTCACCCTGTTCTCCGGGCGCGGGCGGGAGATGCCGAACCAGCGCAGGTCCACGATCAGGCGGGGGTCGATGTTGGGCGGCACGGCGCCGTAGGTGAAGGCGTCCCGGTGGATCTGGCAGTGCCAGGGACGTTCGTCCGTCACCAGCAAGGCCAGGTTGGGGTCGCGCTCGCTCGGCGGGACGGGCACGGGGTCGGCGGTCTTGTCGCCGGAGTGCAGCCGCTTGAGCTGGGCAGCACGGTAGGTGGCGACGCGGTCCGCGGCGAGGAGGGCGGCCTGATCGTCGTCGGTGCCGGAGGTGGCACGCAACACGGACTCGATGCTGTCCATGTGCTCCTGCTGCAGTACGACTTGGCAGAAGGACATGGGCTGTTCGGTCATGTAGCGGCCCAGCGCCGGCAGGGTGACGCCCGAGTTGAACAGCAGCTGCGGAGTCGGCACGGCGCCGCAGGCCACCACGTAGGTTCGGGCTCGCAAGTGCAGTTCCTCACGGACGTCGCGCAGATTGCGTACGACCGCGTACTCCACCTTCTGGCGGCGGCCCGCGCCCGTGATCTCCAGGCGCACGCACTGGTGCTCCGGCAGCAGAGTGAACGAACCGGCAGCAGGCCGATGTCCCGGTTCGGCCAGGTCACCGAGGACGGTGTCGGCCGCCGACCAGGTCACCGCCGAGGTGCGCTCCGAGTCGGCGCGGTCGCTGACGGCGAGGGGCAGCTCGGCCACATCGGTGAACTCCTGTCCCGCCTGCCGCAGTACCTGCTTGACCAGCAGATGCCGGGCTGAGGACGCGAAGACATCGGTGCGCCGGCCCAGCAGTTCCTCGGCCTCGTCGTAGAGGCCGTCCATCTTCTTGTCGTCGATGGGGTATTCCTCATCCCCGTTGCGGCGCTCCACCCGGGGGTGGAAGCGGGGCACGGCGCACGTCCAGTGTGTGGCCATGCCGCCCACGGCGTACGTCGCGGCGGCCGCGGGCAGGTTGGTGTGCTTCTTCTGTTCGGGGTTCTGGTTGCGCATCGAGAACCCGGCGTACTTGTCCGGGTCGTAGGAGAAGGCCGACGGGTCGAGGGTGAGTTCCGGTTCCTTGTTCGTCGCTGTGGAAAGGGGCAGCAGGTGGCCCTTGATGACGGAGACGAACAAGTCGATGTTCTTCTGGAACAGGTAGCTGTTCTTCAGGTGCTCGCCGTAGCGGCGGGACAGTTGCGCGCCGGCGTCGATCATCAGCACGTGTTTGCCGGCTTCCACCAGCTTGCGGGCGAAGGTGCAGCCCACCGGGCCACTGCCGATGATCAACGCGTCGTATTCGGTGCCGGACAGATCGTGGTCGTTCATGGACGTCCTTCCGCGAGAGGGAAACCGCGAGTGCGGGGGAATGCGAGGTGTGCGTCAGGGGCGGGTGCGGCTGCGCGTGGCGGTGAAGGGATCACTCAGGGAGTCGGCGACGGCGTGCTCGTGGTGGCCGTCGACCGAGGTGATGTCCGCGGTGCCGCTCAGCCACAGGGCGCTGTTGACCAGGCCGACCATGCTGAAGGCCTGGGGTGTGTTGCCCAGGTGTCGGCCGGTGAGAGGGTCGTATTCCTCGCTGAGCAGACCGACATCGTTGCGCAGGCTCAGCAGCCGCTCGAACAGGTCGAGGGCCTCACGATGGCGCCCGACACCGTGCAGGGCATCGGCGAGCCAGAACGTGCAGACCAGGAAGGTGCCCTCGGTGCCCGGCAGGCCGTCCACTCCGCCGTCCGCTTCCGGCCGGTAGCGCACGAGGAAGCCGTCCTCACCCAGTTCGCGCGCCACGGTCTCGACCGTGCCGCGCACGCGCGGGTCCTGCCAGGGCAGGAAGCCGACACGGGGCAGCAGCAACAACGCCGCGTCCACACCCTGGGAGCCGTAGAACTGGGTGAAGGTGTTGCGTTCGGCGTCATAACCCTGCTCGCAGATTTCCGCGTGAATGCGGTCGCGCAGTTGCTCCCAGCGGTCCACCGGACCCCATCGGTCGTGGTGCAGCACGGCGCGCACCGCGCGGTCCAAGCCCGCCCACGCCATGACCTTGGAGTGCACGAAGTGACGTGGCTCGCCCCGCACTTCCCACAGACTCGACGCCGTATCCAAACAGATGGCGCTGACACTCCTGCCCGAGCTCGGCCTGGCGAACTGCTGATCGTCAATGATTTCCCGCACGGCTTCGACGACCGGACCGTCACCCAGC
>NZ_JBEPEL010000060.1:0-45219 GCF_040300825.1 Streptomyces sp. NPDC000229 | reverse complement strand
CAGGCGTTGCCCCACAGCGACTTCACGACGTTCCAGCCGGCGCCGCGGAACTGGGCCTCCAGCTCCTGCACGATCTTGAAGTTGGCGCGGACCGGCCGGGGCGCCCGCCCGGGCCGGTGCGTCCGGGGGGACGGGCGCGCCCGGGGTGGCCGGACCGGTCGGGGCGGACGGGGAGGACGGGGAGGGTGACGCGCCCACCGGGCCCAGGGCCGCGACGTGGGCCGCCACCGCCGCGCGCAGCGGGGCCAGCCGGGCGGCCAGCGAGGGGTGCGCGGCGAGGGCCTCGTCGTACCGGGCCAGCAGTGCCGCGCTCGTCGCGGCCGACCGGCGCCGCAGCGCCGTCTCCGCACGGGCCGCCCGTGCGGCCGCCGACGCGGAGCGCGTACCGCCCGACCCGTCCGACGTGCACGCGCCGAGCGCACCCGCCGCGGCGACCGCACCGGTCGTGATGAGCGCGCGTCTGCGTGTCGTTCCCGTGCGCCCCACGCGTCACTCCTTCAGCCAGGCCAGCCGGACCCGAAGATCATCGCAGGCGAGCGTACCCGCGGCTCGTCGGGAGGTGGACGGCAACACCCCCCGCGACCGGATACCCTTTGATCTGACACGCGACGATCCACACAACAGCACACGCGGCCGAGGAGTCACCCGGATGAGCACCACCCAGAGCGAAAGGCTGCGCGGGCTGCTGGAACCGCTGGTCAGCGCCAAGGACCTGGACCTCGAGGAGATCGAGGTGTCCCGGGCGGGCCGGCGGCGGATGCTGAGGATCATCGTCGACTCGGACGAGGGCGTGGAACTCGACGCCTGTGCCGAGCTGAGCCGCGCCATCTCCGACAAGCTCGACGAGACGGACGCGATGGGCGACGAGGAGTACGTCCTCGAAGTCAGCTCGCCGGGCGCCGACCGCCCGCTGACCGAGCACCGCCACTACGTACGTGCCACCGGCCGCCTCGTGAAGCTTCAGCTCCACGAGGACGGTGAGCTGGTGGCCCGCATCCTCTCCGTGGACGACGAGGGCCTCGATCTCGAGGTGCCGGGCGTGAAGGGGCGCAAGCCCACCGCCCGCCGCGTCGCGTTCCCGGACATCGTGAAGGCGCGCGTGGAGATCGAGTTCAACCGCAAGGACAAGAAGGAAGAGGAGGCGTAGCCGTGGACATCGACGTGAAGCTCCTGAGGGGCTTGGCACAGGAGAAGGAGATTCCCTTCGACCTGCTGGTCGAGGCGATCGAGTCGGCCCTCCTCATCGCCTACCACCGCACCGAGGGAGCCCGCCGCCACGCCCGTGTCGTGCTGGACCGGCAGACCGGTCATGTGACGGTGTGGGCGAAGGAGGACCCGGCCGACCTGGAGGAGGGGCAGGAGCCCAAGGAGTTCGACGACACGCCGTCGGACTTCGGCCGCATCGCGGCGAGCACCGCCCGGCAGGTCATCCAGCAGCGGCTGCGTGACGCCGAGAACGACGTCACCTTCGGCGAGTACGCCCGCCGTGAGGGCGACATCGTCGCCGGCATGGTGCAGCAGGGCAAGGACCCCAAGAACGTCCTGGTGAAGCTGGACGACAAGCTGGAAGCGATCCTGCCGGTGCAGGAGCAGGTGCCGGGCGAGGAGTACACGCACGGCCTGCGGCTGCGTACGTACGTGGTCCGCGTCGCCAAGGGCGTGCGCGGTCCCTCCGTCACCCTTTCGCGGACGCACCCCAATCTGGTGAAGAAGCTGTTCGCGCTGGAGGTCCCGGAGATCGCCGACGGCTCGGTCGAGATCGCGGCGATCGCGCGCGAGGCGGGCCACCGCACCAAGATCGCGGTGCGGTCCACCCGTTCGGGCCTGAACGCCAAGGGCGCCTGCATCGGCCCGATGGGCAGCCGTGTGCGCAATGTCATGGCCGAGCTGCTCGGCGAGAAGATCGACATCGTCGACTGGTCGGACGACCCGGCCGAGATGGTGGCCAACGCGCTGTCCCCGGCCCGGGTCTCCAAGGTGGAGGTCGTCGACCTCGCCGCCCGGTCCGCCCGGGTGACGGTGCCGGACTACCAGCTGTCGCTGGCGATCGGCAAGGAGGGGCAGAACGCCCGCCTCGCCGCCCGTCTGACCGGCTGGCGCATCGACATCCGTCCGGACACCGAGCAGCCCGCCGAGCAGGGCTGATCCGTCCGGGGATCGGTTCGGCACCCGCTTCGGGGAATAGATCTCGCCATGGTCACGTTGTGCGATGGCGAGATCACGACAACAACCGTTCGATTTTTGCCCCAAAGGGGTGAGGTCGCTGCGGGGAGGTAGACTTAACCGTGTCTGGCCGGACGCACGCCCGCGCCTGCCCTGAGCGAACCTGTGTGGGATGCCGGGAGCGAGCGGCCAAGCGCGATCTGCTGCGCATCGTGTTGATCAAGGGCGAGTGCGTCCCCGATCCACGCGGTACGCTGCCCGGCCGGGGTGCTTACGTGCATCCCGCCTCGGTCTGTCTCGACCTGGCGGTTCGCCGCAGGGCGTTCCCGAGGGCCCTCAGGGTCCAGGGGCCGCTCGACATCGCGGACGTCCGCCAGTACGTCGAGCAGTCGGCACCGTAAGTTCGGCACCGTAAGAAGAAGTACGGCACGGAACACCGTGCGGTCAGGTACCTCGCGAGTTGGAAGTAGGTCGAGATTGCGATGAGCACTCGATGAGTACGCGATGAGTACGCCCATGAAGTAGCGACGGTCCGGCGGTAACCCGGACCTAAAAGGAGCGAAGTGGCTAAGGTCCGGGTATACGAACTCGCCAAGGAGTTCGGTGTAGAGAGCAAGGTCGTCATGGCCAAGCTCCAGGAACTCGGTGAATTCGTCCGTTCGGCGTCTTCGACCATCGAAGCGCCGGTTGTACGTAAACTGACTGACGCGCTGCAGGGGCCCGGCGGCAACGCCGGCAAGTCCGCAGCGAAGCCGGGCGCGCCTCGCAAGGCCGCGCCCGCCAAGCCTGCCGCCCCCGCGCCCTCCCCGGCGCAGGCTGGAGGCACCTCCCCGGCCGCCAGGGCCGCGGGGGATCGTCCCGCCGCCCCGAAGCCCGGCGTTCCCGCGCCGAAGCCCGCGGCGGCCGAGAAGCCCGCGGTGGCGGACAAGCCGGCGGCGCCGGCCCCCGGCCCGCGTCCCACCCCGGGTCCGAAGCCCGCGGCGGCGCCCAAGCCGGCGCCCGCCTCGCCGGCCCCGGCGAATCCGGAGTTCACCGCGCCCCCGTCGGCCCCGGCCGCCGGTCCCCGGTCCGGTGCCACGCCCGGTCCCCGTCCCGCCGGCCGCCCGCAGGGCGAGCGCGGTCAGGGCGGCGAGCGCGGCGGCCGTCCCGGTGGCGCCCCGCGTCCCGGTGGCGAGCGTCAGGCCCCCCGTCCGGGTGCCCCGCGTCCCGCGGGTCCGCGTCCGGGCAACAACCCGTTCACCTCTGGTGGCTCCACCGGCATGGCGCGCCCGCAGGCGCCCCGTCCGGGTGGTGCGCCGCGTCCCGGTGGCGCCGGTGCCCCGGGCGGTCCGCGTCCGCAGGGTGCCGGTCAGGGCGGTCCCCGTCCGCAGGCCGGTCCCGGTGGCCCGCGTCCCACTCCCGGCGGCATGCCGCGTCCCCAGGCCCCGCGCCCGGGTGGCGGCCCCGCCGGTAACCGCCCGAACCCGGGCATGATGCCGCAGCGTCCGGCTGCCGGTCCCCGTCCCGGCGGTGGCCCCGGTGGTGGCCGCGGTCCCGGTGGTGGCGGTCGTCCCGGCGGTGCCGGTGGCGGCGGTCGTCCCGGCTTCGCCGGTCGTCCGGCCGGTCCCGGCGGCGGTGGCGGCGGCTTCGCCGGCCGTCCCGGTGGCGGTGGCGGCGGCGGTCGTCCCGGTGGTCCCGGTGGCGGTGGCGGCGGCTTCGGCGGTCGTCCCGGCTTCGGTGGCCGTCCCGGTGGCCCCGGTGGCCGTGGTGGCACGCAGGGTGCGTTCGGCCGTCCCGGCGGTCCGGCGCGTCGTGGCCGTAAGTCGAAGCGGCAGAGGCGCCAGGAGTACGAGGCCATGCAGGCCCCGTCGGTCGGCGGCGTGATGCTGCCTCGCGGCAACGGCGAGACCGTGCGCCTGTCGCGCGGTGCGTCCCTCACCGACTTCGCGGAGAAGATCAACGCCAACCCGGCGTCGCTCGTCGCGGTCATGATGAACCTCGGCGAGATGGTCACCGCCACGCAGTCCGTCTCCGACGAGACGCTTCAGCTGCTCGGCGACGAGATGAACTACCAGGTTCAGATCGTCAGCCCCGAGGAGGAGGACCGCGAGCTGCTCGAGTCCTTCGACCTCGAGTGGGGCGAGGACGAGGGCGGCGAGGAGAACCTCACCTCCCGTCCGCCGGTCGTGACCGTCATGGGTCACGTCGACCACGGTAAGACCCGACTGCTGGACGCGATCCGCAAGACGAACGTCGTCGCGGGCGAGGCCGGCGGTATTACGCAGCACATCGGTGCGTACCAGGTCGCCACCGAGGTCAACGGCGAGGACCGCAAGATCACCTTCATCGACACCCCGGGTCACGAGGCGTTCACCGCCATGCGTGCCCGTGGTGCGAAGTCCACCGACATCGCGATCCTCGTGGTCGCGGCCAATGACGGTGTGATGCCCCAGACGATCGAGGCGCTGAACCACGCCAAGGCGGCCGACGTGCCGATCGTGGTCGCGGTCAACAAGATCGACGTCGAGGGTGCCGACCCGGTCAAGGTGCGCGGTCAGCTGACCGAGTACGGCCTGGTGGCCGAGGAGTACGGCGGCGACACCATGTTCGTCGACATCTCCGCCAAGCAGGGTCTGCACATCGACTCCCTGCTGGAGGCCGTGATCCTGACGGCCGACGCCTCGCTCGACCTCCGGGCCAACCCGGAGCAGGACGCGCAGGGTATTGCCATCGAGGCCCACCTGGACAAGGGCCGCGGCGCCGTCGCGACCGTCCTGGTCCAGCGAGGCACGCTGCGGGTCGGCGACACGATGGTCGCGGGCGACGCCTACGGCCGTGTCCGCGCCATGCTCGACGACAAGGGCGAGAACGTGGAAGAGGCGGGTCCCTCGACCCCGGTCCTCGTCCTCGGTCTCACCAACGTCCCGGGTGCCGGCGACAACTTCCTGGTGGTCGACGAGGACCGTACGGCCCGTCAGATCGCCGAGAAGCGTGCCGCCCGTGAGCGCAACGCCGCGTTCGCCAAGCGTGTGCGCCGCGTCTCCCTCGAGGACCTGGACAAGGTGCTCAAGGCCGGCGAGATCCAGCAGCTCAACCTCATCATCAAGGGTGACGCTTCCGGTTCCGTCGAGGCGCTCGAGTCGTCGCTGCTCCAGCTCGACGTCGGCGAAGAGGTCGACATCCGGGTCCTGCACCGCGGTGTCGGTGCGGTCACGGAGTCGGACATCGACCTGGCGATGGGCTCCGACGCCATCGTCATCGGCTTCAACGTCCGCGCGGCCGGCCGTGCCGCGCAGATGGCGGAGCGCGAGGGCGTCGACGTCCGGTACTACTCGGTGATCTACCAGGCCATCGAGGAGATCGAGGCGGCCCTCAAGGGCATGCTCAAGCCGGAGTACGAAGAGGTCGAGCTCGGCACGGCGGAGATCCGCGAGGTCTTCCGCTCGTCCAAGCTGGGCAACATCGCCGGTGTCCTCATCCGCTCGGGCGAGGTCAAGCGCAACACCAAGGCGCGCCTCATCCGCGACGGCAAGGTCATCGCGGAGAACCTCAACATCGAGGGTCTGCGTCGCTTCAAGGACGACGTCACCGAGATCCGCGAAGGCTTCGAGGGTGGTATCAACCTCGGAAACTTCAACGACATCAAGGTCGACGACGTCATCGCGACGTACGAGATGCGGGAGAAGCCGCGCGGCTGATCCAGCCACGGCAGCCGGGGCCGGTCGGCGGAAGTATTTCCGTCGATCGGCCCCGGCCGTTGCGTGTACGGTTCTTGGTGTCCCTGCCAAGTGGTTGGCGGGGCCCTGAACCCGAACCGGCGGGACATCCGGGCGATCCATGTATGTGGGGACTCTGTCCTTCGACCTGCTCCTCGGCGACGTACGGTCGTTGAAGGAGAAGCGCTCCGTCGTCCGCCCGATCATCGCGGAGCTGCAACGCAAATTCGCGGTGAGCGTGGCGGAGACCGACTCCCAGAACCTCCATCGCCGGGCCCAGATCGGCCTCGCGATGGTGTCGGGGGACGTCGGGCACCTGACGGACGTGCTGGACCGGTGCGAGCGCATGGTCGCGGGCCGGCCCGAGGTGGAGCTGCTGTCGGTACGACGGCGCATGCACACCGATGAAGACTGAACGTGTCGCACTGCGGCACGACGAACGTAGGACGAAAGAGGAGAAGGACCGGTGGCCGACAACGCGCGGGCCCGCAAGCTGGCCGATCGCATCCAGGTCGTGGTCGCGGAGACCCTGGACCGGCGTATCAAGGATCCGCGACTGGGCTTCGTGACCATCACGGACGCCCGGGTCACCGGTGACCTGCGGGAGGCCACGGTCTTCTACACGGTCTACGGCGACGAGGAGGAGCGGACGGCGTCCGCGGCGGCCCTGGAGTCCGCCAAGGGCATCCTGCGCTCCGAGGTGGGCAAGCAGACCGGGGTCCGCTTCACGCCGACCCTGACCTTCGTGCCGGACGCCCTGCCGGACAACGCCCGCACCATCGAGGACCTCCTCCACAAGGCTCGGGCCAAGGACGAGGAGGTGCGCGAGGTGTCGACCGGCAAGACGTACGCCGGCGAGGCCGACCCGTACCGCAAGCCCGAGGACGAGGACGAGGGCGAAGCCTCGGAATGACACAGCACACCAGGACGCCCGACGGGCTTGTCATCGTCGACAAGCCGTCGGGCTTCACTTCGCACGACGTCGTCGCCAAGATGCGCGGGATCGCCAGGACCCGCCGCGTCGGACACGCGGGGACGCTCGACCCGATGGCCACCGGCGTGCTGGTCCTCGGCGTCGAGAAGGCCACCAAGCTGCTCGGTCACCTCGCGCTGACCGAGAAGGAGTACCTGGGCACCATCCGCCTCGGGCAGGACAGCGTCACCGACGACGCGGAGGGCGAGATCACCTCCTCCACCGACGCCTCCGGGGTCACCCGCGAGGCCGTCGACGGGGAGGTGGCCAAGCTGACCGGCGCCATCATGCAGGTGCCGTCCAAGGTCAGCGCCATCAAGATCGACGGCAAGCGGTCGTACGCGCGCGTGCGGGGCGGCGAGGAGTTCGACATCCCGGCCCGCCCGGTGACGGTCTCGTCGTTCCGGGTGTACGACATGCGCGACGCCGTCGCGGAGGACGGGACGCCGGTCGTCGACCTGGTCGTGTCGGTGGTCTGCTCCTCCGGTACGTACATCCGCGCCCTCGCCCGCGACCTGGGTGCCGGGCTCGGCGTCGGCGGGCACCTCACGGCTCTGCGGCGCACCCGTGTCGGCCCGTACAAGCTGGACGCGGCCCGCACCCTGGACCAGCTCCAGGAGGAGCTCACGGTCATGCCGATCGCCGAAGCCGCGGCCGCCGCGTTTCCCCGCTGGGAGGTGGACGAGCGGCGGGCGAAGCTCCTGCTGAACGGCGTACGCCTGGACATGCCGGCCTACGACGAGGCCCCGGTCGCCGTCTTCGGACCGGACGGCCGCTTCCTGGCGCTGGTGGAGGAGAAGAACGGCAGGGCGAAGAGCCTGGCGGTCTTCGGCTGACCCGGCCGGGCCGGGAAGACCGGCCCACCGTGGAGCGGGCGGCGGGCGCCCGGCGCCGGCTGCCCGCTCCACGATCCCCCTCGCAGGGGGTCTATCCGCCCGGAGCCCAGGATTCACCCACTTGGCCAGGCGCTCGGAGTGAACAGCGGGGGCACACGGGGGCGCTTTCGGATCGCGTCCTTCTCCCGGTGATCAACTCCGCCCTACCGTCGAACCATGGAACGCGGGGAACGGGCGACGCTGGTGCGGATCTGTGATCCGGCGGGCCGGGCCCGCGGGGTCGGCTTCGTCGCCGACGACGAGGGCACGGTCGTGACCAGCCACGAAGCGGTGGACGGACTCGTACGGGTGGAGGTGCACGCCCCCGGTGGGCGCACGTGCGCGGCCGAGGCCGAGGCCATCGTCCCGCTGCCCGAGGCCGACCTGGCGCTCGTGCGCACCGAAGGCCTCGGGGTGAGCCCGCTGCCCGTCGCGGGCCGGGGGCGCCTGGAGGCGGGAACCTACGTACGGATCGCCGCGCGAGGCTGGCGCGAGGCACGGGTGCTCGGTACGGCCCGGGTGACCTACACGGCGGCGGACCGGTTCCACCTGCTCGGTGACGTACTGGAGCTCGCCATCGGGACGGAGGGCCGCGAGGCGCTGCGGCTGGGCGGCGAGGCCGCCGGCGGGCCCGTACTGGACGCCGGGACCGGCGCGGTCCTGGGCGTGCTGGGGACGGCGCTGCACGCCGGGCACCGGGCGGCCGGGCTCGCCGTACCGCTCGCGCGGGTGGCCGCATCGGCGCCCGAAGGCCCGCTGGCCGCGCTGCTGCGGCGCAACGCCGCCACCGTCCCGGCGTACGGCGACGACCTCAACCTCGCCGCCGCCCTCCAGCTCACCGCCACGACGGGTGGAACCGTCGGCGGGCCCAGCACCTGCCCCGACCCGGTGGACCGACGCGCCGTCGCGGGGGAGTTGGAAGCGTTCACCGAGTCGGACGCCGTGGTGTGCGCCCTCGTCGGCGACCCCGGCAGCGGCCGCACCACCGAACTGCGCGCCCTCGCCGACCGCCGGGCGCGCGGCGACGCACCCGCCCCCACCCTCTGGCTGCGCGGCGCCGACCTGCACGCGGACGACACGTCCCTGGCCGACGCGGTCGCACGGGCGCTGCGGCAGGCCGGCCGGATCGTGGCCTGCTCCGGCGCCCCGGGCGCCATGGGCACCGCCACTCCGGCGCGGGTGGCACGGCTCGCCCGGGACTGGGGGCGCCCCCTGCTCGTCCTCCTCGACGCCCCGGAGGAGATGCCGCCCGTCCTGGCGCACCGGCTCGCCGAGTGGTCCGCCGGCACGGTGGGCTGGCTCCGCGCGCACCACACCCGGCTCGTCGTCGCCTGCCGGCCCGAGCACTGGGAGCAGGCGGGCGCGCGGTACCCCGCCGGGGCGCTGTACCGGCCCGGGAGGCCCGCCTGGCGGCTGCCGGACGCGCTGCGGATCGGCGA
The DNA here is from genome assembly GCF_040300825.1 of Streptomyces sp. NPDC000229. Lineage (NCBI taxonomy): Bacteria > Bacillati > Actinomycetota > Actinomycetes > Kitasatosporales > Streptomycetaceae > Streptomyces > Streptomyces sp. NPDC000229. Next base: position 36,074 of record NZ_JBEPEL010000060.1, on the reverse strand, counting down.
CCTGTCCGGGCGGGAGGCGAAGCGGGCCCGGGAACGGTACGGGCTGCCCGGCGACGCCCTCGCGGCGGAGGACGCCCGGCACCCGCTGGCGCTGCGGCTCCTCGCGGAGGTACGGGAGGCACTGCCCGGGGACGTGCCCGGCCGGCCCCGCCGGGAGGAGGTCTTCGCCGCCCACCTGGACCTGATGTGCCTCCGCGTCGCCGTGCGGATCGCCGCCGCGTCCCGGCCCCCACTGCGCGGCGGCGCGGTACGGCGGCTCGCCGCCCGCGTGGCGGGGCGCGTGCACGAGGCGGCACGGCGCTGCCTGGGACCCGGGCAGGGGCAACTGGACCGCGAGGCGTTCGAGGAACTGTTCCCCTGGACCACCGGCTGGGCGGGCGCCGTCCTGACCGAGGGCCTGATCGTCCCGGCCGGCACCGGCTACCGGTTCGCCCACGAAGAGGTCGGTGACTGGCTCCAGGGCGCGCACCTGGACGTGGACGCCGCGCTCGACGCGCTGGTCCACGGGGACGCCTCGGCGGACCTGCCGGTACCCCGGCACCGGATCGGCCCGGTCATCCAGGCGCTGCTGCTGATGGACCGCGTCCAGGGACCGGCCGCCCTGGCCGAGCGGCTGGAGGGCCTGGTCGAGGCCCTGGACGCGGCGCTGGACGAGGCGGACAGGGGCTGCGACGAGAGCGGGGGCGGCGACGAGGCGCACGGGGGTGGCGACGGGGACGAGGCGCACGGAGGTGGCAACGGGGGCGGGGACGCCGCCTGGTGGGGCGCCCGGCTGCTGGGCGAGACCCTGCTCAGGGTGCCGGACGTACGCCCCTACCTGGGCGTGCTGCGGCTGCTCGCCGAGCGCATCGCCGCCGCGTCGGGCGCCGACGGGGCCCGGCACCCGGGCGGCTTCGAGGAGTTCGGGCCCTGGTTCTGGGAGCGGCTCCGGATCGGCGAGGACGACCGCGTCGACCTGCTGCGCCGCCTCGTGCCCGCCGACGGGGCGCCCGGGACACGTGACGCTCCGCGTTACCTCGACGCCGTCGCCGTACGGCTGGCCGTCGATCCCCGCGGCGTGCAGCCCCTGCTGTGCCGCTGGTTCACCGACGAGCGGCCCCTGCCGGCCCAGCCCGGCGCCCAGGTGCGGCCCACCGTCGCCGGGGCCGCGCAGGCCCTGCTGTACGCCCACCGCGACCTGGCCGTCGACGACCTGTGCGAGGCGCTCGTCACCACCGCGCACCCGCGCGCCGACGAGCTGCTCGCCGCTCTCGCCGAGGACGAGCCCGCCGCACTGTGCCGGGCCGTCGACCGCTGGGCCCACGACGACACCCGGCCCGGGCGGCGCGTGGCCGCCGCCGCGTACGCGCAGCTGCTCTCCTCCCACGCCGTCGCCGACGCCGACCGCGAACTCCTCCGGTACGCCGCCCTCGCCCTCCTCGCCCACCCCGGCGACCAGGCCCTGCACGGAGCGGCGCTCGGCATCCTCGTCCGCGACCCGCACAGCCGGGGCCGGTACCTCCGCCGGGTGCTGGCCGCCTTCCGCGCCGGCGCCCCCGGGCTGCCCGTGAGCGCGCTCGTCGCCGCCCTGCACACCCACCCCGAGCCGGTCCTCGCGGCCTTCCGCGCCCGGCTCCTGGACGGCGGGCCGCACGCCGACGCCGTACTGGAAGGGCTCGCCCGGATCCGCACGCCCGCGCTCGCCCGGCGCGCCGCCGAACTGGTCCGCGCGTACGTCCACCACCACCCCGAGGGCGCCGCCCACGCCGCCGCGTACGTCGATCGGCGCCTGGAGCAGGGCCCTGCCGCCCGTGCCGTGCTCTTCCCACTGGTCAGCGGGCTGCTGCGGGGCTGCCCCGTGGAAGTGCGCGGCGCGCTGGCCCCCGTCCTCGCCGCGCCCGGCACGCCCGCGTCGCGGCCGCTGCGCGAGGAGCTCCTCGACGTGCTCCTGGAGTACGAGCGGTACGAGAGCCACGACGGCCGTGACCTCGCCGTGCTCGACGCGCTGCTGCGGGCCGCCGCGCTCGGGTGCGTGCGGCGGCCGGAGGCGCGCACCCGGGAGCTGGTCCACCGCACCGGGCTGCTCCTCGTCCGTACGCCCGAGGGCGCGACCTGCTTCGACCGGCGGCTCGTCGAGCTCGCCCGGCAGGTGCCGGGGTTCGCGGCCCTGGTCGCGGGATGGCTGCGCCAGGCCCCGGCGGACTGGGCGTTCGTGGTCGGGCCCAGCGCCCGCCGGACCGTCGAGAGCCTGGGCGGCTCCCCGGCCGGTCCGGTCCATCCGATGCCGATGCGGGCCGGAAGCCGCGGGCATGGCAGTCTTAGACCTGCGTAAGAGGTCAATGACGTACACGGGTTCGGGCGAGGAGCGGTCACAGTGCAGCGCTGGCGTGGCTTGGAGGACATCCCCCAGGACTGGGGGCGCAGCGTCGTCACCATCGGCTCCTACGACGGGGTGCACCGCGGGCACCAGCTGATCATCGGGCGGGCGGTGGAGCGGGCGCGCGAGCTCGGCGTCCCGTCGGTCGTCGTCACGTTCGACCCGCACCCCTCCGAGGTCGTCCGGCCCGGCAGCCACCCGCCGCTGCTCGCCCCGCACCACCGGCGCGCCGAACTGATGGCCGAGCTCGGCGTCGACGCGGTGCTCGTGCTGCCGTTCACGGCCGAGTTCTCGCAGCTGTCGCCGGCCGACTTCATCGTGAAGGTGCTCGTCGACAAGCTGCACGCGCGCGCCGTCATCGAGGGCCCGAACTTCCGCTTCGGCCACAAGGCGGCGGGGAACGTGGAGTTCCTGCGGGAGATGGGCGCCACGTACGACTACGAGGTCGAGGTCGTCGACCTGTACGTCCGCGGCGAGGCGGGCGGCGGCGAGCCGTTCTCCTCGACCCTGACGCGGCGCCTCGTCGCCGAGGGCGATGTCGAGGGCGCCGCCGAGATCCTGGGCCGCCCGCACCGCGTCGAGGGCGTGGTCGTCCGCGGCGCCCAGCGCGGCCGCGGGCTGGGGTACCCGACCGCGAACGTCGAGACCCTGCCGCACACGGCCATCCCGGCGGACGGCGTCTACGCCGGCTGGCTCACGGCGGCGGGGGAGCGGATGCCCGCCGCGATCTCGGTCGGCACGAACCCGCAGTTCGACGGCACGGAGCGGACGGTCGAGGCGTACGCCATCGACCGGGTCGGCCTCGAGCTGTACGGGCTGCACGTGGCGGTCGACTTCCTGGCGTACGTACGGGGCCAGCAGAAGTTCGAGTCCATCGAAGCGCTGCTGGCAGCGATCGCGGACGACGTCGAGCGCTGCCGCGCCCTCACCTCCGGCCGGTAGGCCCGCCCTCCGGGCGACATCGCCCACCCTGGCGCGGGCGCCGCCCCCAGTCCGTTGTGGGCGTTCGGCCCGGGTGGGGCTCCCCCCCGTTGTGGGCAGTCGTGCCGCAGGGCGGCACGGGTGGGCACAACGGGGCGGGGCGGTGCCGTCGCTGCGGTTCGCCCCGGGGCGGTCCCTGCCGGTGGGTGGGGGCGTGGCCCCTCCGGGCTCACCTCCTCGAGGCCGGCGGCCTCGGGCACGGGAAAGGGAGCCCGCCCCCTGCCGCCGGCCTCTGCGGGGGCGACCCTGCACGGCCCCGCCCGGGTGGGTTGCCGACTGCGGGCCGGGGGTCTCGCCCTGGGGGGTCAGGCGCCGTGTACGTGGCACGCCGCCGCCCGGCCGTGGCCGCGCAGGACCGGGAGGTCACGCGTGCGGCACGCGGAGGCCAGGCCCGCGCGGTCCGCTTCTCCGGACGCCAGGACCTGGCACCGTGCGTGGAACCGGCAGCCCGGCGGGACGCGGGAGGGGTCCGGGGGTTCGCCCGCGAGGACCACCGGGGCGGTGGGGGACTCCGGGAGGACGGAGAGGAGCGCCTGGGTGTACGGGTGGCGCGGCGCCGAGAGGACCTCCTCGACCGTGCCCGTCTCGACGATGCGCCCCAGGTACATCACCGCCACCCGGTCGGCGATGTTCCACGCCAGGCCCAGGTCGTGCGTGACGACCAGCGCGGACAGGCCCAGCTCGTCGCGGAGGCGCAGCAGGAGGGCGAGGATCTCCCCGCGTACCGACGCGTCCAGGGACGCGACCGGCTCGTCCGCGACGATGAGTTCGGGTTCCAGGACCAGGGCGCCCGCGATGACGACCCGCTGCCGCTGGCCGCCCGACAGCTCGTACGGGTAGCGCAGGAAGAAGCGCTCCGGGGGGCGCAGCCCGGCGCGGGAGAGGGCGGAGGCCACGGCGGCGCGTTCGTCGCCGGGGTACCCATGGATGCGGAGGCCCTCGGCGACCGCGTCGTACACGGTGTGCCGGGGGTTGAGCGAGCCGCTCGGGTCCTGGAGCACGAGCTGTACGCGCCGCCGGTAGGCCTTCAAGTCACGGGAGGTGTACGACAGCGGCGCTCCGGCGAAGGTGACCGAGCCGGATGTCGGGCGCACCAGGCCCAGCAGCGAACGCGCCAGGGTCGTCTTGCCGCACCCCGACTCGCCGACGAGCGCGACGATCTCGCCGGCGCCGATGTCGAGGTCGACCCCGTCCACGGCGCGGGCGGGCGGGGCGCCGCGCCGGCCCGGGAAGGTGACGTGCAGGCCGGAGGCCGACAGCAGGGGGTTCATGCGGGGCTCCCGGCCGTCAGGACGCAGGCCGCCCGGTGCCCGGGCGCCGCCTGGGAGAGTGGCGGGTCCTGGGACGCGCACGTGTCCAGCGCGACCGGGCAGCGCGGGTGGAACGTACAGCCGGAGGGGAGCTCGGCCGGGTCCGGCGGGTCGCCGGGCAGGCCGCGCGGGGCGAGCCGCGAGGCCGGGTCGCCGATGCGGGGGAAAGCGGCGGACAGGGCCCGCCCGTAGGGGTGCCGGGCCGCGTCGTACACGGCCCTCGCCGGGCCCTCCTCGACGACCCGCCCCGCGTACATCACCGCCAGCCGGTCACACGTGTCGGCGAGTACGGCCAGGTCGTGGCTGATCATGACCAGACTGATGTCCTGTTCGGTGACCAGGTCGTCCAGCAACCGCAGGATCTGCGCCTGGATCATCACGTCGAGGGCGGTCGTCGGTTCGTCCGCCACGATCAGCCGGGGGTCGCACGCCAGCGCCATGGCGATCATCACGCGCTGCCGCTGCCCGCCGGACAGCTCGTGCGGGTAGGCCTGCGCCCGCGCGGCGGGCAGCCCGACCTGCTCCAGCAGCGTGCCCACCCGCTTGCGGGCCGCGCCCGGGGTGGCCCGGCGGTGGACGAGGAGGGGCTCGGCGATCTGGTCGCCGATCCGGTGCACGGCGTTGAGCGAGTGCATGGCGCCCTGGAACACGATCGACGCGCCCGCCCACCGTACGGCCCGCAGCCGCCCCCACTTCATGGTCAGGACGTCCTCGCCGTCCAGCAGGATCTCGCCGGTCAGCCGGGCGGAGGCGGGCAGCAACCGCAGCAGCGCGAGCGCGAGTGTGGACTTGCCGCACCCCGACTCGCCGGCGATGCCCAGCTTCTGCCCGGCCGCGACCGTCAGGTCGACACCGCGTACGGCGGCGGTGCCGGTGCCGTACGTGACGTGCAGGTCCTTGATGGTGAGGACGCTCAACGGCCTGCTCCCAGCCTCGGGTTGAGTACCGATTCGATGGCCCGCCCGCACAGGGTGAAGGCGAGCGCGACGACCGCGATGGCGATCCCGGGCGGCGCCAGGTACCACCAGTGCCCGGACGAGACCGCGCCCGCCTCGCGCGCGTCCTGGAGCATGCCGCCCCAGGAGACGACCGTCGGGTCGCCCAGCCCCAGGAAGGCCAGCGTGGCCTCGGTGAGGATCGCGGTGGAGATGCACAGCGTGGTCTGCGACAGCACCAGCGGCATGACGTTGGGCAGTACGTGGCGGTTCATGATGTGCCCGTGGCCGCCGCCGAGCGCCTTGGCGCGCTCGATGTACGGGCGGGACTCCACCGCGATCGTCTGGGCGCGGACGAGGCGCGCCGTGGTGGGCCAGCTGGTGATGCCGATGGCCAGGATCACCGTCCACATGCTCCGCGACATCACCGTGGCCAGCACGATCGCCAGCACCAGCGACGGCATCACGAGGAACCAGTCGGTGACGCGCATGACGACCGTGGAGAACCAGCCACCGAAGTGGCCCGCCAGGATGCCCACGAGCGTGCCGATGGCGACGGAGAGCGCCGCCGCGAGCAGCCCGACGGCGAGCGAGACGCGCGCGCCCCAGGCGAGGAGGCCCAGAAGGGAGCGCCCGAACTGATCGGTGCCGAGCGGGAACTGGGCGCTCGGCGACTCCAGTGCCGTACCGGGCGCGTTCGTCACGCTCTGCACGTCACCGCCGACGAGCAGCGGAGCCGCGAGTGCGACGAACGCGATCAGGGCGAGGGCGCCGAGCCCGTACAGCCCCGCCTTCTGCCGGCGGTACTGGCGCCAGAAGCGCGCCACCGACTCACGGCGTCTCGACCATGTCAGTGAGGTCATCGGCCCACCCTGGGGTCGAGCAGCGGGTACAGGAGGTCGGCGAGGAGGTTCATCAGGATCATCGCGCCGGCGAAGACCACGAACAGGCTCTGGACGAGCGGCAGATCGGGCACCGACAGCGCCTGGTAGAACAGTCCGCCGAGGCCGGGCCAGGAGAACACCGTCTCGACCAGGATCGATCCGGCGGCCACGTGCCCCAGGTTGATGAAGATCATCGTGACGGTGGGGAGCAGCGCGTTCGGTACGGCGTGCCGACGGCGTACGGCATCGTCCCGGAGTCCCTTCGCCCGCGCGGTCGTTAGGTAGTCGCCGCCCATCTCGTCGAGCAGCGAGGCGCGCATCACCAGCAGCGTCTGCGCGTATCCGACGGCGACCAGCGTGAGGACGGGCAGCACCATGTGGTGGGCGACGTCGAGGACGTACGCGAAACCCGTCTCGTCCCCGGACTCCATGCCACCCGTGGGGAACATGCCCGGGATCGGGCCGATGCCCACCGAGAAGACGATGATGAGCAGCAGCCCGAGCCAGAACGACGGCACCGACCACAGGGTCAGCGCCACGCCCGTGTTGATGCGGTCGCCGAGGCCGCCGTGGCGCCAGGCGGAACGGGTGCCGAGCCACAGCCCGATCGCCGAGTAGAGGACGACGGCGACGCCGGTGAGGAGGAGGGTCGCGGGGAGCTTGGCCGCGATCAGCTCACCGACCGGCGCCCGGAACTGGTACGACATGCCCAGGTCGCCGGTGAGGGCCTTGGCGCAGTAGTCCGTGAACTGCTGCCACAGCGGCAGGTCGAGGCCGAACTGCCTGCGGAGCGTGGCCATCTGCTCGGCGGACGTCGGCATGCCGTGCGTCATGGCCTTGACCGGGTCGCCGGGGATGATGCGGAAGAGGAAGAAGCTGGTGACCAGCACGGCGAAGAGGGAGACGACCGCGCCGCCCAGCCTGCCCGCCAGGTAGCGCGGATAGGCGCTCGTCGTCGTGCCCGGGCGCCGCGCCACATCGGCGGGCGAGCTGACCGTCGTCATCGGCTACTCACGGTCGTCGGCGGTGGAGCGGCGGCGTACGGCGGCCCAGACGCCCACGGCGAGGAGGACGGCGGCGGCGGGGCCGAGCACCAGCCACAGGCCTGCCGAGGAACCGGAGTCCTCGTTCCCGCTCGCTGCGGCCGGCTCCGCGGACCACCAGCTCCAGTAGCCGTCCTGACCGTAGATGTTGCCGCCGTCGGCGGGCATCGTGGTGATGGACTTGATGTGGTCCGTGCGGTACGCCTCTACCGCGTTGGGGTAGGCCATGACATTCATGAACCCCGTGTCGTACAGCCGCGATTGCAACTGCTTGACCAGATCGGCCCGCTTCGCGGGGTCGTACTCGACCGCCTGCTCGGCGTACAGCTCGTCGTACCGCTTGTCGCAGATGAAGTTGTCCGTCGCCCCGGTGTCCTTGGGGGTGGCGGGGAGCGCGGCGCAGGTGTGGATGGACAGGACGAAGTCGGGGTCGGGATTGACCGACCAGCCGTCGAAGGCGAGGTCGTAGTCGCCCTTGGTCCAGGGGTCCGAGACGTTGTCGAGGCAGTCGACCTTGAGTCCGATGCCGAGCTCGCCCCACCACTCCTGGAGGTACTTGCCGACCGCCTTGTCGTTGGGGTCGGTGGCGTGGCACAGGATCCGGAAGTCGAGCGGCCTGCCGTCCTTGCCGACGCGCTTGCCGCTGCTGTTCTTCTTGTATCCGGCTCGCTGGAGTGTCTGCTCGGCCTTCGCGGGGTCGTAGTCGATCCTCTGGCTGCCCTCCGGCTTCCAGAAGTAGGTGTCGAAGCGTGGCGGGATGTAGCCCTCACCCTCCACGGCGTGGCCCTGGAAGACCTTGTCGACGATCGTCTTGCGGTCGACGGCGTGGAACAGCGCCTTGCGGACCGCCGGGTCGAGCAGCGCCGGGTGGCCGCTGCCGAACTTCTTGCCGTCCTTCGCGCGCGCGCCGGGGTTGGTGGCGAGGGCGAAGAAGCGGCGGCCGGGCGCGTCGTTCACCTTGATGTCCTCGGCCGACTTCAGGGAGGCGGCCTGGGCGGGTGTGAGGTTCGGTACGAAGGACACCTCGCCCTTGCGGAGGGCGGCGACGGCGGCGTCACCGTCCTTGTAGTAGCGCAGCACCAACTCGTCGAACTTCGGCGCCCCGCGCCAGAACTTCTTGTTCGGCCTGAGCTTGACGTATTGGTCGACCTTGTAGTCGGTGATGACGAACGGGCCGTTGCCGACGATCGGGAACTGCTTGTCGTTGTTGAACTTCGAGAAGTCGCCGACCTTCTCCCAGATGTGCCTGGGCACGATCGGGACGTCGAGGGCCGTCATGGTGGCCTGTGGCTTCTTCAGCTTGATGACCAGCGTCCTCGGGTCCGGCGCGGTGACCTTCTCGAAGTTGGCGGTGAAGCTGCCGTTGGCGATGGCGGCGTTCTCGTCCGTCATCATCTTGGTGAACGTCCAGGCGGCGTCCTCGGCGGTCGCCTGCTTGCCGTCCGACCACGTGGAGTCGGAGCGGATCGTGTACGTCCACGTCAGCTTGTCCGGCGACGACTTCCAGGCGGTGGCGAGGCCGGGGATGGTGCGGGCGTCCTTGGCGTCGTAATTGGTCAGGTACTCGTAGGTGAGCCGGTGGATGCTGGTGGAGACCAGCCGCTGGGCGAGGAACGGGCTCAGGGAGTCCACGCTCTGCGAGACGGCGACGGTGAGGACGGTCTTGTCGCCCCCCTCGTCCCCAGCCTGTGCCGGTTGGCCGACGGTGAGTGAGGCGGCGGCGATACCTGAGGCGATGAGCAGGCGGAGGGAGCGGTGTGGAGCCATGGTGACCATGAGGTTGACCTCGCGTCGATCTCGGGGCGCCGGCTGGTGAAGCGAAGGTCTATCAGCGGGGATGTAACCGAGTCAACGAGGCGTCAAACCGCTTCTGGGCTGCGGGAATAGCGCGAGGGCCCGCACCGTGGTCACGGTGCGGGCCCTCATTGGTCCAGTCCTCTGCTGCCCTACTGCTGAGGGGCTGGCGGCGCCTGCGGGGGCTGCTGCTGGGCGTGCTGGTCGTGCTGGGGGTGCTGCGGGTGCTGCGGCCATCCGGGCTGAGGTTGCGGCTGCTGGGCCTGCGGCTGCTGGCCTTGCGGCTGCTGGGGCTGGGCCGGGGGCATGGCCTGGCCGGGCTGCTGGTACGGCTGCCACCCCTGGGGCGGGTACGGCTGACCGGGCATGGGCTGCTGGGGCGGGTACGGCTGGCCCGGCATCGGCTGCTGGCCGGGAACCTGCTGGCCCGGCACCGGAGGCGCCATCTGCGGCGGCATGGAGCCGTGACCGTCACCGGTCCACAGCCCCTGCGCCTGCTGCGCCCGTACGAAGTCCTCGGCGACCATCGCGGAGAGGTTGAAGTACGCCTCCCGCGTCTTCGGCCGCATCATGTCGAGGTCCACCTCGGCACCCGCCGCCAGGTGCTCGTCGAACGGCACCACGATCACCCCGCGGCAGCGCGTCTCGAAGTGCTGCACGATGTCGTCGACCTTGATCATCTTTCCGGTCTCGCGGACACCCGAGATCACCGTGATCGAGCGCTGCACCAGGTCGGCGTACCCGTGCGCGGACAGCCAGTCGAGTGTGGTCGACGCGCTGGACGCACCGTCCACGGACGGGGTGGAGATGATGATCAGCTGGTCGGCGAGGTCCAGCACGCCACGCATCGCGCTGTAGAGCAGGCCGGTGCCGGAGTCGGTGAGGATGACCGGGTACTGCTTGCCCAGGACGTCGATCGCCCGCCGGTAGTCCTCGTCGTTGAACGTCGTCGAGACGGCCGGGTCCACGTCGTTGGCGATGATCTCCAGACCGGAGGGCGCCTGCGAGGTGAAGCGGCGGATGTCCATGTACGAGTTGAGGTACGGGATCGCCTGGACGAGGTCACGGATGGTCGCCCCGGTCTCGCGGCGCACGCGCCGGCCGAGCGTACCGGCGTCCGGGTTGGCGTCGATCGCCAGGATCTTGTCCTGCCGCTCGGTCGCCAGGGTCGCGCCGAGCGCGGTGGTCGTCGTGGTCTTGCCGACACCGCCCTTGAGGGAGATGACCGCGATGCGGTAGCAGGACAGCACCGGCGTACGGATCAGCTCCAGCTTGCGCTGCCGCTCCGCCTCCTCCTTCTTGCCGCCGAGCTTGAAGCGGGCGGCGGCGGAGGGATTGCGGCTGGACTTGGCCTTCTGCTTGTTGTTGCGCAGCAGGCGGTCGGACGACAGCTCGACGGCCGCCGTGTAGCCCAGCGGCGCGCCCGGCACGGACCGTTCGCGCTGGTCGTGTGTGACGGACGTGGGCCAGGCGCCTCCGGTGCGGGGGTCGACCGGCGGCTGCTGGGGGTGCTGATGCGGCTGGGGGTGCTGCGGCTGCGCTTGCGGCTGCCCGGGCTGGGGCTGCTGCGGGAACCCGTACCCGCCTTGCGGCGCCGGGGCCTGCGGCGGCAGCGCACCACTGGGCCCGGGCTGCTGCGGGAGCTGCTGCTGGGGGTGCTGCGGGTGCTGGGCGGGGTGCGGGAAGCCGTATCCGCCCTGGGGCAGGGGCTGCGGGGGCTGGGACTGCGGGTGGCCGGGGTGGGGGAAGCCGTATCCGCCCTGGGGGTCCGTCTGCGGCGGCAGGGGCGCGGCGGGTGCCGGCGTGGGCGCCTGAACCGGAGCGGGCGGGGCCGACTGCTCCTGCGTCGGGGCCGGCTGTACGGGCCACTGCGGCGCGGCCGTCGGCGCGGCCGGCTGGAACGCGGGCGGCAGCGGCGGCAGCCCCGCGTCCTGCTGGGCCGGCGGCTGGGCCCACGGCTGCTGCACCGGCTCGGGGGCGGGCGGGGTGGTGTCGTGGGGCGTGACGTCCTGCGGCGTGGCGTCCTCGGGCGTGGGGCCCTCGGGCGTGGCGGGCGTGGCATCGGCCACCGCCTCGGCGGCCTCGGCCTCGGTCTTGGTCTCCGCCGCCTCTGCCCTCGCCTCGACGTCGGCCTCGGCTTCGACGCGGCCCTCGTCACCGGTCGCGTCGGTCTCGACGGCATCGTCCGCCGGAGCGCTCTCCTCGGCGGCCCGGGCCTCGGCCTGCTCCGCCTTCGCCGCCTCCCGTTCCGCGATCTCGGCCATCTCACGCTTCAACGCGGCCGGAGAGAAGCGCATGGTGGCTCCGCTCTCCACATCCCCGCCCCCGAACGGCTGCGGCGCCTCGTCTCCCGGCTGCTGACCGGACGGGGCCGGGGCCGGGGCAGGGGCCGGCTCAGGCTCGGCCGGGGCCACGGGCGTCGGCTCGGCGGGAGCCGGGGGAGTCACGGGGGCCGATTCGGCAGGAGCCGGAGCCGGAGAAGCGGGAGTGGCCGGAGTGGCCGGAGGAGCGGGCGGAGCGGGCGGAGCGGGAAAATCCTGAGGAGCCGCCGGAGCCGGGGCCTTTGGCGTCCAGTTCGGCTGGGCATCACCGCTCTGCGGCTCCGCCGGGGCCGGTACGGCCACCGGCGTCGCCCCGCTCGGCGGCGGGGGAGGCGTGACCGACGGTGCGGCCGACGCCCCGCCGCCCGACGACGTGTCGCCCGCGTTCTGCGTGTACCAGGCAGGCGGGGTGTAGTCGATGGTGAACTCACCCGTCATCTCGGCGGGATCCGCGTCGGACTCCTCGACGGGAATGCTCCAGCCCCCGTGGATGTCGTCCCGATCGCCGTTCACTTTGCCTCCTGGTGTGGTCGAGCACCCTTGTGCCGTCGTGGGTGGGGGCCACCGTTGTTCCGATCGGCCCGGCTCTCCCCCGGGGACGTGGCGACATGACCGCAAACGCGCGCCGCGCCCTCACCCACCCTAATCGCCAACACCACCCGCCCGGCAGGCCCGTCCCGGGTCACCCTCCGACCCGCCTCCCACCTGCTGCCCTCATGTGACCCGGATACGGCGGAGCGTGAGGAACAGAGCCGGATGAATCGGCGCAATCCGATGGAAGCAGGGTGTCCGATCCAGCCGGTGGGCGTTCCCAACGATCAGGTCTCGGCCCCAGCGGCTCCCTCAGCGGCTCCCTCAGCGGAGGTCGAACTCGCCGTCCCGCGCGCCCAGCACGAACGCCTGCCATTCGGCCTCCGTGTACCGCAGGACGGTGTCCGGGTCCAGGGACGAGCGCATGGCGACGGCTCCGCCCGGAAGGTAGGCGATCTCCACGCGCTCCTCGTTCGCACTCGTGCCCGGGGCGCCATGCCACTCGACGTCGGAGATGTCGAGTGCGTACAGCGCGTCCTTCTCCTCTGCGCTTCCCATCACGGTTCCCTTCGATCACAGTCGGCTGAACGGACGGGCGAGAGCAAACGCCCCGTGGCGGCGCGTAGTTGGATGCGGCCCAAGCGTCACCACTCGTATCCTAGGCCAGCTCAACCCCGGGGGACGGAGCGCTTCCGCGGATCGGCAGGCGGTTTACGCGGGCGTACGTCCGCCGGGGCCGTGTCCGTACGTCACCCGGCCGAGTGAGGCGCGGTGGAGGTCAGTCGATCCGGCGCGCCATGCCCAGCAGGCCGGACTCCGCGTCCGTGGCGCTGGTCATCACCCACTGCCGCTCACGTCCGGCGCACCAGAGGGTCACACCGTCCGCCAGGGTCGGCAGCGCCTCGGTCTCGGTCGGGTGCAGGCCCAGTATCCGGCCGATCTGCTGCGCTTCCTGGGGCGAGACCCGCTGGACGCCCACGAGTGTGGCCATCCGCATCAGCCGGGGCGCCACAGGGCTCAGATAGGGCAGCAGTGTCAGTACGGACTGCCACGGCGACGACACCACACGTCCGCGGGGCGGTCGCATTCCACAGTCCCGGACCACGACGACCGGACTCCCCACGGTCGCGCCCATCGGCGGGACGCGGCCCACATCGTGGAGGGTGACGCACTCGAGTCCGGCTCCCGCGGACTGTGACAGGGCGGTCCACTCCTGGGGCCGTCCCGTCTCCACCGCCACGCGGGCCCCGGTGCCCGCGGCACGCAGGGCCAGCACCTGGGCCGTCCACAGGCCGCCGATCAGGAGTACGTCGTACGGCGTCGAGCGGTGGAAGCCGACCAACTGCGGGCGGCCCTCGGCGTCGTCGCCGATCACCACGCCGTCGTCGCCGACCGGCAGGGACAGGACGCCCAGGTGGTCGGTGAGCACGCTGTGGCCCGCGTGACTCGGGCCGAACAGCCCGCGCAGACCGCGTACGGAAGCGGACCGGGCCATCAGCGCGCACCTCCCAGCGGCAGCGTCGCCAGCACGCCCGGCAACTGCTCGCGGTCCAGTCGCTGCAGACCGACCTTCGCCGATCGGGCGGCCTGTTCCAACGCCCGCCGCACCCCGACGAGTTCGGTGTCGGAGCCACCGGTGATCCGGATGTGACCGAGCATGTTCATCGTTCCATGGCGCGTTCCGCGACGCAGGGTGAAACTGACGGTGGTCGCGTACGCCGGAACAGAGGTGAGCAGGGAGACCAGCTTGGGCAGCGGGGACGCTCCCCGGCCCAACTCCGGCCAGCGGCCGACCGCGTACGTGGTGTTCCAGCGGTCGTCGCATCGCCAGACGCGTGACGTCTCGGCCGTACGGCGCTGCGGTGCGGTACCGGGTTGGGAGGCCCGCGCCGCCAGCCGGGGATTCGCGCAGGCGGCGGTCGCCACCGTGGAGTTGAGCTCCTCCTGGTCCAGGACCACGGCCTGGAACCCGGCTCCGGTCATACGGCTCGCCACATGGTCCGCGACACGCACCAGGCAGCGCTGCGCCCCCTCCACTCCGCCGCCGCGTGCCCTGACGGCTTCCGGGCAGAGCTCCGGGTCGAGCTTCACGGCCACCCACGTCATGCGCAGCGCGGGGGAACCGGTTCGCTCGTGCAAGGGGGCGTACGAGAGCCGCGCCACGGACTGCTGGGGCAGGTGCGGCGCGGGAGCGGGACGTACCTGCTGCACCAACTGGACCGACTCCAGGACGATGTCGTCGACCTGGAGGGCATCGCCCAGTACCGACAGGGGCAGTGCGCGGGCGCCGGAGGCGGGACGCAACGCCGATCCCTTCGCCTCGACCCGTACGACGGCGGTCAGGAAGGTGCCGTCACCGAGCATGCCGACGGTGCGGCGGTTCCGGTCGACGTAGGTGAAGGGCCGGAAGCCCGGCACGTTCTCCGTGACACCGGCCAGCGCCGGGTCGGCGTCCGGGGCGGGGGCCGTGGCGTTCCGCCTGCGTGCGCGGAGGGCGAGGGCCGTGGACAGCCAGTCCTGAAGTGCCTGGCCGCGGCGGCGGATCACGGCGAGCAGTACCAGCAGACATGCCACGACGCCTGTGGGGACGAGCCAGAGCCCTCCGAGCGCGACACCGACCGCGGCCAGGGCCAGTGCCGTCTCCACGAGCACCAACTGCCGCAGCTGGACCGGGCCGACGCGGCTGGTGCGGGACAGCGGACGCAGGGTCGTCGTCGTGGGGACCCTGGGAACCGGAGGCGTGGGCCGGGCGTTACTCCGTTGCCGTCGGGAAGTTTCCGGGGCCGGTCCGGAGGTCCGCCCATTTCGCGCGCGCGTCGCCGTACCCATCGCCGCGTTGCCCCCTCGTGTCCGCAATTGCCAAATTCTCATGGGCGTTGACCGGGCGATCACCCTACCTGAGCGGGGAGATGCAGGCGCCAGCGGGCATAGTAGTGCTCGGCGCGACGGCGAGGCGTTTCGATGCGTATGGGAACCTGGTCGCCCAGAGGGGATGAGGGGCAGCGGACAAATGGCATCACGACGGGACGAACTCAACGCCTATACCTTCGCAAAGCGGAGGCTCATTGCGCAGTTCGTGCAGCCGAACACCACCGGGTCGGAGGAGGGCGCGCCGCGCCCGCTGCGTGCGGTGCTGCCGGGAGCCATCGTCGGTGTGGTCGTCCTCGCGGTCTTCGCTGCCTGGGGCATGTTCAAACCGGTGGCGCCGCAGAAGTGGGACACCCCCGGTGAGAACGTCATCATCGCCAGCAAGTCCACCACGCGTTATGTGGTTCTGAAGACCGGCAGCAAGACGCAGCTCCATCCGGTCCTCAACATGTCGTCAGCGAAGCTCCTGCTGAACCCCGACAAGGGCAAGGTCATCAACGTCGACGAGTCGGTGCTCGACAGCGGCAGGATCCCGCACGGCGCCACCCTCGGCATCCCCTATGCCCCGGACCGGCTGCCCGACCCCAAGCAGGCCGGTGCCGCCAAGCGCTGGGCCGTCTGCGAGCGGCCGGGGGAGGGCGGCCGGGCGATCCAGAAGGCCGCCTTCGTCTTCGCCGAACGCGAGGAGAACAGGACCGAGGGCGCCAACCGCTTGCGCGGCGGAGAGCTGCTCTACGTCGAGGGCCCCGACAAGACGCGTTACGTGGTCGACGCCGGCGGCACGGCGTACCCCGTGAAGGAGGACGAACTGCTCCTGCGCCAGCTGGTCGGCCAGGGCCGCGCGGCCCAGCGGGTGTCCGCCGCCTGGCTGGACACCCTCCACAAGGGCGACACCATCACGTTCCCCGCCCTTCCCGGCCAGGTCGGGGAGCCCGCCGGTGTCGACGGGCTGCTCGACCCCGGGGACAACAAGGTGGGCATGGTCCTCACCGCCACGGACGGCACGAAGAAGCAGCAGTACGTCGTCCTCGAGGGACGGGTCGCCCCGGTCTCCGACTTCATGGCCAAGCTCCTGCTCAACAGCAGGGAGCTGATCGAGCTGGGGCAGGCCGGCCAGGCGAAGTCGGTCAGCGCCGGAGCCTTCGAGCCGGGCGAGGCGTTCGGCAAGGACAAGAAGTGGCCCCAGTTCGCGCCGAAGCCCGTCAACGAGGCCGGCATCGCCGACGGAAGCCGTAACACCGTGTGCAACGTGCTGCGCGAGGTGGACGGCGACGACGGATCGACCACACTCAGCACCTGGGCGGGCCGCGACTTCCCCGCGACGCTCCCGACCGGCTCGAGCAGCGCCTACGTCACGCCCGGCTCCGGCCAGCTGTTCCGTCAGTTCAAGGGATCCACGACCGACTCGGGATTCCTCTTCCTGGTGACCGACACCGGACTCCGCTACGCCATGCAGTCCAACGGCGACAGCGCCACCGACGACTCCGGAATCGGCTCCTCCGGCTCCAAGGAGGAGAAGGAGGCGCGGCAGCAGGAGGCGCAGCAGGCCCAGAACCGCCTCGGCTACAAGGACGTCGACCCCGTGCCGATCCCCGCCGCGTGGTCGACGTTCCTGCCGACCGGACCCCGCCTGTCGACCGGCGCGGCGCGCCAGCCGCAGGGTTCCTGAGGGCCGGGGCGCACATGACGTACACGTACCGGCGCCTGCTGACGGCCGCGGCCGTCACCGCGCTCACCCTCGTAGCCGTGCCCGCGGGCCCCGCCGCCGCGGACGACAACACCCGGTGCACCTTCCCCGGGAAGATGTACGAGGGCCGCCCCTGGTCCCTGCAACGCGTCCTGCTGGACGAGCTGTGGAAGCAGTCCACCGGCAAGGGCGTGCGGGTCGCCGTCATCGACACCGGTGTCGACGTCAAGAACCCGCAGCTGAAGAAGGCCGTGGACACCAAGAGCGGCGTCAACCTGCTCCCCAAGGACATCAAGGACGACAGCGGCAACAAGATCGAGCGGGGCAAGGAGGACGGCACCACGGACACGGTCGGCCACGGCACCAAGGTCGCCGGCATCATCGCCGCCCGCCCGGCCAAGGGAACCGGCTTCGTCGGCCTCGCGCCCGACGCCACGATCATCCCCATCCAGCAGAACGACGCCGAAGGACACGGCACCGCCGAGACCCTCGCGACCGCCATCAAGCACGCCATCGACGAAGAAGCCGACGTCATCAACATCTCCCAGGACACGGCCAAGGCGGTGGAACCCGCCCCCGACCTGAAGCAGGCCGTGGACGAGGCACTGGCCAGGGACATCGTCGTCGTCGCCTCGGCAGGCAACGACGGCCTGGGCGGCAACGTCAAGCCCACCTACCCCGCCTCGTACGACGGAGTACTGGCCGTCGCCTCCTCCGACCGCAACAACGAACGGGCGCCGTTCTCGCAGTCCGGCGACTTCGTCGGCATCGCGGCCCCGGGCGTGGACATGGTCTCCACCGTCCCCGGCGGCGGCCACTGCGCGGACAACGGCACCAGCTTCTCCGCCCCCTACGTCGCGGGCCTCGCCGCTCTCATCAAGGCCAAGCACCAGGACTGGACGCGAAAGCAGATCGTCGCCCAGATCCAGCAGACCGCCGAGCGCTCGGTCGCCGGCCACGACCGCCTCGTCGGCTGGGGCGTCGTCGACCCGGTCCGCGCCCTCACCGAGGACGACAAGCCCATCGAAGCACCGGTCGCCCACGAGGGCGTCACCCGCGCCGAGGCCCCCACCCCGGCCGAACTCCACCTCGGCGAAACCCCGGACGACCGCAACGCCCGCCTCGCGACGTACGTGGTGATCGGCGGCGGAGTCCTGGTCGCGGTCATCACCGGCGCCGCTGTGGCGGTACGGGACTCCCGGCGCCGGGCGAGACGCGTTGCGCGGTTGTGACCGCACGGCAGGGAAGTGGCGTGACGGATAAGGCGCTTGGGGCTGTCATAGCCAGTGACTAGAGTGACAACGACACTGCGTGTCGGCTGAAACAAACGGGGAGGATTGAGCATCGTGCTCGAGGCGGTTGTGTACGGGGGCGGCTATGGCGAGTGACCTCGAGCTCGGAGTTGGCGCGCTGCGGACGTTCCAGAGCCGGGTGGACGCCCTGCTGACGGAACTCGAGGGAGGCGCCGGAGGCAGCCGCCAGGTCGCCCTGGAGCGGGTGACCCGCGGTTCCCTCGGTGTCGGCCTGAAGTTCACGGAGGCGGACGACTTCTTCAACCAGTACAACCGCGTCCACACGGCCCTCGTCCAGCTTTCCAAGTCTCTCGGGGAGCAGATCGAGTTGCTGCGCATCGCCGTGCACGCGGCGGACGTCGGCTACGACAACGTCGACGAGGAGACACGACGGCGCTTCCACGAGATCCGGACACGTCTCGACAAGGAGCACGACGCGGCGGAATGGGCGAAGGCGAAGGCGCAGGAGAAGGGCGTTCACTCGGAGCGCCACGATGCCACCAGCGGCAAGACGGACCTGGGGTGATCACCGATGAGTGAAGAGAAGCAGCCGGAGCCGTTGACGCCCGAGCAGCAGGCGAAGAAATTCGAGCAGGCGCAGCAGGAGGCGCAGAAGAACATCCACGGTCAGTTCGCCGCCACGGACCTGATGGAACGGGCAACCGACCTCATGGACGGCTTCTTCCGCGGCGGTAAGGCGGGTGACAGCCTCTTCGGCAAGACCAGCTTCGAGAACGTGAAGCTGAACGCGATGCTGGACTTCCTGGACAGCGCGAACCCGGCCGACCTGGAGCACGCGGCCGAAACCCTCAAGAAGGCCACTAAGGCCCTCAACGATGCGGCAAAGGATCTGGCCGCCGCTGTCGCCGCACCGGACTGGAAGGGTGACGGCGCCGAGGCCTTCCGCTCCTACGGCGCCCAGATCGTCGGCTACACCTACAAGCTGAGCTCCTTCGCCAATGTGGTGGGTGCACAAATGGAGGTCGCCAGCACCGGCCTGACCTCGGTGCGCAACTCCAAGCCGCCGCGGGACGGCCGCCTCGTCCAGAAGATGCCCAAAGAATTCGCTGTGCCAGAGCGTACGGAGGACAACCCGGAGTACCGGAAGGCCCTCGCGGTGGAGAAGGACCGCCAGGAGGCCATCAACCAGATGAACCGCCTGGCTTCCTTCTACTCGGTCTCGCACAGCAGGCTGGCTGCCGAGAAACCCCCATCGCTGCCGAAGCCGCTGAACGCGGCGGTTCCGAGGCCGAAGGGTCAGGTCGATGACGGCCGCGCCACGGCCACTGGCTCCGATCGGGCCGATCTGTCGGGAGCTTCCACGACACCGGTGAGCGGAGGTCGCGCGGAAGGCAGTGTGGGTGACGGCTCCTCTCGCACTGAGGCTCTCGGTAAGCCGCTACAGGTGGCTGGCTACAGCCCGTCCATGCAGATCGACAGCGTGATTACCCCTACTGCCCCTCCAGCGGCCACGGGCACCACTGCGCCTCCTTCGAACACCGGCCCTTCCAACATCACCAACGGCAACAACCCCCCGATCACGGGAGACTTCCGCCTTCCTGTGCGTGCCGTCCCGCCACGGGCCATGGGCACGTCTGGTGTCCCTCGAACCAGCGGCGGCCCAGAGGTCGGCAAGGCCGGCCGGACCAGCGCCACAGGCGGCGGCGGATCCACTGCGGGACGCGCCAATGCGATGGGACGACCAGGAGTCGCTGGAGCTGGTGGCGGCAGCACGCCCCCGGCGGCCGGACGCTCCGGGACGGTCGGTCGCCCAGGAGCCATGGGCACAGGAGACGGTCCCGCGGGGCGTGCCGGAACTGCTGGAGGCCAGTCGCCCGCGATCGGTCGGCCTGGAGCAGCCGGGCAGCCTACGCCTGGACGCGCTGGAGGCTCGACCGGATCTCATGGAGGTCGTTCGGGCGGCATTATCGGAGGTACGGCTCAACGCGCTTCCAACGGCAGTGCCGGGCCACGCATTCCCCGAGGGACCGTTATCGGGGGAGAAGGAACCGTTGCCGCGGGTCGTTCCTCTGCGGCGAGGCCGACCCAGACTGGAGTCATCGGTACCAACCAAGGGAGCGGCTCTTCTCGCCCTACGGGACGCGGAACGCCGAGCACCAACGGTGTCGTCGGTACCCCGCGTGGAGCGGTAATGGGCTCTGGCAGCGCTGCCTCTCCAGGAGGTGGTCGTCCGGGTCAACGTCGGTCCCGCGACGAAGGGCAGGAGGGGACGGACTCGTCGCGCCCCCGCTACCTGACTGAAGACCAAGAGACGTGGGCGGGCAAGCGGCGCGGCGCCGCTGTGCCCCCGGTGATCGACTAGGCACTCGACAGATTCGGAAGTCAGGATGACGCCAGTAATGAGCCAGCGTTTCGAGCGCGGTGCGCTGTACAGCTTTCGGCGCGGCATGCTCTGCGCCGCGGCGGCGGCCGGAGCTTTGACAGTGGCCATCGGCGGAACCGCCACGGCAGCGTCCATCACCGACCCTCAGTCGAAGCAGTGGTACCTGGGCGCCATGAAGGCGGACGACATCTGGAAGACAGCCACCGGCGAAGGCATCACGGTCGCGGTCATCGACAGTGGTGTCAACCCTTCCACACCGTCGTTGACAGGACAGGTCCTCAAGGGCGTGGACTTCACCGGCGTGAAAGGCGAGGCCACAGACGACTTTGACGGTCATGGGACGTCGATGGCCGAGCTCATTGCCGGCACGGGGAAGGGCGGAGGCCTGAAGGGTCTGGCGCCGGGTGCCAAGATCATTCCGTACCGTGTGGCGGACACCGAGCTCCAGAACAAGGAGCGAGTGAACGCCTTCGACATGGAGGAAGCGATCCGGGCTGCTGCGGACAGTGAGGCCCAGATCATCAACGTGTCGATGGCCAGTGACTACTACAGCTCCGAAGAGCGTGACGCGGTGGAGTACGCACAGAGCAAGGGAAAGCTGCTTTTCGCTGGCGTTGGTAACGGTGCCAAGAAGGGGAATAAGCCACAATATCCTGCCAGCTACCCCGAAGCTGTCGCTGTTGCCGGATCGGGCCCTGACGGCAAGGTGGCCGACTACTCGCAGCACGGTGATTTCGTGGACATCGCAGCTCCCGCTGACGATATCCCCGGCTGGTGCGACCAGACCTTCACGAGTTACTGCGACGGCGACGGCGGCACTAGCTCCGCCACCGCCATCGCCTCCGCCACCGCCGCCCTGATCTGGTCCAAGCATCCCGACTGGACCGGAAACCAAGTGCTACGCGTCATGTTCGAGTCCGCTGCACGGGGTGACGACTGGAAGCCCGGTACCGTCAGCAACTACCTCGGTCACGGCATCGTCCGCCCCGGTGCACACATTAACCGCGGCCTCGGCAAGCCCGGCGACCCGGACATCAGCCCCCTCACCAACGAGAAGGTCGGGGGCGGCGGCCCGTCCGGTTCGTCCGCCTCGCCCGCCCCTTCCGCACCAGCTTCGTCACAGGCCCCGAAGCGCAAGCCGGGCTCCGACGCAGTCGTGGCAGGCTCCAGTGAGGAGGCCCAGAAGGCCGACGACGGAGGCAAGTTGGGGCTCATCATCGGCGGAGCCGCCCTCGTGGTCGTCCTCGCGGGAGCCGCATACGCGATCGCACGCCGGCGGCGCAGCGCCTGACCGGACCAAGGTGCCTCAGACTTCACCTTTCACCACCTGGTGAAGCACAACTCAGCAAGTCACCACAGTAGTTCAGAAGGGAAACGCAACCGTGTCACAGGGCCAGCGGCTTTCAGACAGCGAAGTAATCAAGCTCGAGAGGCACCTCCTCGAGAAGTTCAACTCGATCAAGGGCCAGCTGCAGGCGATTCAGGGCACGATCGACAGCCTTGAAGGCCAGTGGAAGGGTATCGGCGCAGGCGCCTTCAACAAGAAGCAGGAAGAGATCAACACCTCGATGGTGGGTCTCGGCAACATTCTTGCGAAGTTCCTCGAGGGACTGAGCGCCTCCAGGAAGATCAAGGACGGCACTGAGGACGAAGTCCTCGCCGCTGTGCAGAGCATCAACGTCGACCTCGGTGTCGGTACCCAGGCGAAGTCGAACATCAGCGGCCTGTAACACCCTTGGGCGACCCGATTTCGGCAACCAAGGCCGATTCACAACCAAGCGAGATGAGGAAAGATGAGTACGAACTACGACGGGCTTGTCGTCAAGTACGGCGCTCTCGACGCGACGGCCACCGTGCTCGGTAACCAGGCCAAGCGGCTCGAAGAGGATCTGCGTTCCATCAAGACGGCCATGGCCACCGTCGCTGCCGGCTGGGAGGGCGAGGCACACGAGGCCTACGTCCAGGAGCAGATCAAGTGGGACAAGGAAGCTTCGGACATCCACCAGGCCCTCATGCAGATCGGACAGGTCGTCGCGAGGGCGGGCGGCGACTACATGGGTGGCGACAAGAAGGCCGCCGGCTACTTCCTGTAGGCGCCGGGAGCCGTGCACGGAAATCAGGGGTGGGCACACGCGAGGGGTGCCCACCCTGTTCCTGCATTCTCGCCACTTTCGGCACAGGCCACCGCTTCCACTCGCGTGCTGGCGGTATGCCCTGTCACATGCCGGAGGCCGTACGCGCTGCTGGGCCCGGGACCAGGGCCTGATCGGAAAGGCGGCAGCGGAGCCGACGAGGGCGACGGGCAGAGGAGCACGGGGAGATAGGGCGTGGTGTACCAGGGGCGGCCGGGGTGGACGACACCTCGGTTACGGGCAGTACCCATCGCCCGGCGAACTCACGCGCCGTCTGTGCCTCCACGAGGAAGCAGCCAGGATCAATGCCATTGAGTGGCGCGCTGACCAGGGCCGTACGTTCACCGTCCGTGCTGCGCGCGACGAGCCGGTGCTCAGGCGCGGGTGGTAGGCCGGTGCGGTCGAGCCGGTTTGGGGCCCCGGGCCGCCCCTCCGTAGCCGACGGTCAGATGCAGTGGGCAGTGGGCGCGGACATCGACCAGGCTCTCATGGAGAACGGCCAGGTCGTCTTGAGGGCAGGGCGACCACAATGGTGGTCACAGGGGGCTCTGCCGACTGCGTCGCCTGAGCCGTCCGACTGCCGGCCGTCGACTCGGGACGCTGACCCGGCGTGAGCACGCGCGAGGGGCACCCACCCCTCGCCCATCCCGATGCGACAGACCCCAGGTCTCATGACGCCAGCCCCTTGCAGGCCGCCGAGTCGGCGACGGACTTCGCGTAGGCGAGCAGCAGCTTCTTGGCCGCGTCGGCGTCCGAAAACTTGTCGTTGTAGATGAGGACCCTGACGAAGAGTTGGTTCCGGTCGGGATGGTCCTTGGCAGCCACCGGACAAGGGATACGGCGCACGCCGCCCTTTCCGGACCACATGTACGTTCCGTCCGCGCTGGTGTGCTCGTCGAGGTCGATGTACGGGTTGATGCGGGCCGCCTTCCTGACGGAGGGGTCCACCTGCCACTCGGAGATGGCGCTGAACACTGTCGTGCCGTCGACGACGACACGACAGTGCGTGCCACCCACCTCGCGCGACGGCGCATGCGTCTTCAGGGTCTTGCCGCTCCTCGGCAGTACCGCGTCCACCGCAGCCGTGGGCACCGGGGTGCCGCAGAGGTCCGGCGGCACGGTGAAGGACCGCTTCTCCTCCGGTTGCGAGCAGGCGGCGAGTACCAGCGCGAGTTGGGCGGTCACCGCGAGAGCGGCGAGCTGCCGCCGTGCCCTGCGCCGCCGTGGAGCCGACGACGGAGCGCCCTCGGTCTGTCCCGGATCCGTGGCCATGCCGGCGTGTGTCATGCGGCCGGCACCTCCGTGGTGAGGTGGTCCGCCATGCCCTTGGCATTGGTGGCAGCGTCATTGAACCCGTTGTCACGCCCCGTCAGGGCCCAGTCCGCCGCCTTGTCCGGATGGGGAAGCCCATGGACCTTGGCCGCGTCGATGGCCGCCCTCTGGCCGTGTTCCGCGCTCAGGTCCCTGCTCTTCTCCCACAGGTCACCCGCGTTCCTGCTGGCCTCCGTCAGCACATCGGTTTCTGACTGCTGGAAGATGTGCTCGAGCACCATGCCGCTGACGGTACCGGCGACACCGCTGGCGACCGCACCGCCTACCGGTGTGGCGATGAAGCTCACGCCGACGCCGATGCCGGTTCCGATGGCTCCGGACCATGCGTTCTTCTGCTGCGCGACTGAGTCGGAGAACTCCTTCGCCTCCTTGGCGGCTGGGCCCAGAACAGCTTCCTGCATACCGATGGCCAGTGATCCGCTGACCTCTCCTGAACGCCGAGTGATCGTCTCGATCGTCTCCTGCGCTGAGTGTGGATAACGCTGATCCGCAGGCAGGTCCGGGTTGAGGTGGTAGTCCATGAGATCTGCCATGTATGCCTTCTGGCCCACTTCGACAGCTGCGTAACCGTCGGGGCTCTGCCCCACGGTGATCAGAAAAGCTGTGACGTCCTTGTGGTCGAGTTCGGCCTGGGCGCCCGCCAGGGGGAAGAGCAGGTCGGTGTTCCCGTGCGGGTCGTCGGCGATCGCACGGTTGATGTCGGGCAGGTACTCGGAGGCGATCTGACCCATGCTGTCGGACATGTGGGCGTGGTCCGTGAGCCGCTTGGGGTCTTCCTCGACCGACGCGACGATGGCCGACATCAGCTTGGCCTGCGCCTCCGAGTGCGGCGCCAGGTCGGCCGTCGGCATCTCGCCCGCGGGGTGGCCGGTCGTCGCGGCCTCCAGCGCCATCGCCAGGTTGTTCCGCCCCGCGATGCTTTCCTCGCGGTCCTTGTCGTAGTCATGGGGCCAGTCGCGCTCTTCGAAGAAGTACTCGAAGTTGCTGAGAGACCGGCGCTCGTCCTTGCCTTCCACCTTGAAGTCGTGGTCCTCGTCCTTCGTGACGAACGTGTCGCCAAAGAACTCGGTCGCCGCGTCCGGGCTGTTGGCGAGTGCCTTGAAGAAGCCTGTCATCGGGTCCCAGCCGGAGTCGGTTCCCGTGTGGTTGAGCTGCGGATCCACCCCCATGGGCTGCCAGGCGCCATGGGTGCCGTTGTGGGTGACCTTCTTCTCGGCCGCGACGAGCTTGTTGCCGTACTCGTTCAGGAACTTGTCGTCGTAGTCGCCCCACCGCATCAGGTTGCTCATGACCTGGCCGCCGAAGGGCATGCCGCCGTTCTTCTCCAGCGGCTTGTCGGCGAAGTTGACGACATCCCGCTTCCACGACTCCATGGCGGCCGTGTCGCTCTGACTGGCGGTCGCCAGCGTCAGACCGAGATGCTTCTGGAGGTCGTCCATCTGGTCGCGTCGCTCGTGCATGAGTTCGGGATTGATCATCGGCCTGTTGAGGTCGGCCCAGAACTCCAACGTTCCCTTGCCGCCCAGGTTGGTGGCGAACCGCTCGGCGAAGAGGTCGTCGTTCGCGTACTTCTTCAGGCCGACCGCCAAGAGGTCGAACTCCTTGACGGTGAGGTCCTCGGGATTCTTCTTCGCGATCTTCGCGAGGTCGTCGGCTTCCTTGAGCGCGGCTGCAGCCGAGTCGCGGTCCTTGTAACCGGCGTCGGAGAAACCGAGCTTGCTCTGGTCGACGAGTGCCTTGAGGACTGTGCTGGCCGTGGTGTCGCTCTGGGTGGCCTCATTGAGGATCTTCTGGATCTCGTCGCGGAGACCGGTCACGTCCTGCGGGGTGTGGTCCGGGACAGTGGCCCCCTTGGCAGCACGGTCCGGATGGATGTTCATCGTGACCGTGAAGCCGCCATCCCCGGTGGAGACCACAGTGAGGTTCTTCTTCAGGCCGCGTTCGATCGCGTCCTCGAGTTGTTTCTGGAAGGACTGCAGTTCGTTCCGGGTGTCCCTGAGGATGTTCCGGATCGAGGTGGCCTGAGTGTGGGCGTCGGCGAACTCCCCGGCCGTCTTACCGATGAACGCCTTGGAAACCGTCGCGTTGCTCCCGGCCCAGTTCGCCTTGTTGGCCTGGGCCCGTAGGCCGTCGTCGGCATCCCGCTTGAGGTCTTCAAGCTTGCTGATCAGGGTCGTCCAGTCGGTGATGGCTTCGTCGAGCAGGCCGAACTTCGCGAAGCGAAGAGTGTCCAGATCCATCCCTAGTCCTCACCCTTCTTTTCCTTCTTCGGCGGGCCGTAGATCTCGTTCTTCTTGCCTGGGGAGCCGACCCGTTCGTCGAACCCTTCGACGAGCGCCGAGATGCTGCTCAGCTGACCACCGATGTAGTGCTCGTCATCCGCGTGGATCTTCTTGGTCACTCTCATGTGGTTGGAGATGTGTGCGCATGCGTCCCTGAGCGAATCGAGCTGCTCCTCCCAGCGCTTGGCCACATGACTGGCACCTGTGCCGAGTTCGAAGCCCTGTGTCTTGAGGTCCTCGGCGGCCTTGGAACTGCTCGGTCCGGCCACGCGGGCCTCGTTCCACAATCGGTTGAACAGTTTGAAAGCGTTGTCGCCGATCTTTGCCAGGTCGCTCTGCGATGCCACGAGGTCCCCGTAGCTACCTCCACCGGACCCCTGCGCGGCGGCCTGGTTCAGCTGCATGTGCGTCGATTGACGCTCCGCTGCGTCCGTCTTGAGTTGTTCCCACTCGTCCCACGCCATGTGCTTGCCCTTCCCCTTGTCCGTCGGGCACCGGATGCGGCGACCGGCTCCACCCAGCCCTCAGCGCTCAGCCCTCAGCACACGTCCCGTCCGTGGCCTCCGCCCGCAGATCGAAGTAGACCGGCCCCATGTGAGCCGGGACCGGCTGGTCCGCGGAAGGCCTGGCCGTCAACGTCAGGCAGACGGTGCTCTCCGTGCCACTCACGTCGTAGCGCTCCACATTGCCGTCCGGGCTCAGGGCGCCCGAACGCCACGCCAGCCGAGCCGTCGGATCGTCCCTTTCCGGGCCGCGGAGTTCGGGGTCCAGGTAAGAGGACCAGGATCCGTCGTCCACACCCGGCAGGGGAGACTTCGTCGATTCGTCGAACGAACGGGCCACCGACCGCACCCGCTCGAGGAGCTCGTCCTGGTCCACTCCGTCGGGCGTGACGAGACGGAACGTGGAGAACGAACCCCAGAACGCCAGGGCCGCTAGGGCGAAGCACAGCAGTCGTTGGACGGCAAAGCCGGCGTCCGACGGCTCGTGGGCCGCCGGGTCGGCGTGCCGCCGGGCCTGGAACCGCCACCAGATCGTCCGGTGGTTGGCGAATCCCAGGACCGCGAACCCCAGGCCGAAGACCACCATGAACATGGCCATCGCCTTCATGTCGCCTGCCCTTCCCCAGGCTCCTCCCACGGCGGAGAGCCCGGCGGGGCCAGCCGCGTCAACCGATGCCGGCTGGGGCGGCGGTTCGGCGGCGCCACGCACTCTGCCCCCGCGCTCACTCGGGATTCCCCAGCCAGCCCGTCTGCACCAACGGATTCCCCCGCTGCCGCGAGACGAAGACGCCCCGCCCGGGCGGCATCGGCCGCATCCGCACGCCACCGAGCACGTCGCCCTCCTGCGGGTCACCGGAAAGGAGTACGCCTTGGGCGCCGAGCTCCATCATCCGTTGCATGAAGGGTTCGTACGACGCCCGGCTCGCGCCCGCCGAACTGCGGGCGATGATGAAGCGGACGCCCACGTCACGTGCGAACGGCAGATGCTCCGTGAGCTTGGCCAGCGGGTTGCCGCTCGACGTGGACACCAGGTCGTAGTCGTCGACCACCACGTACACCGACGGGCCGCGCCACCAGCTGCGGTCCCGCAGTTGCTGCGCCGTGACGTCGGCGGAGGGGGTGCGGCGCTGCATCAGGTCGGCGAGCGCGTCCACGTGGTGGTCCATGTTGTTGGACATGGGGACGTACTCCGCCAGGTGGGACGCCGGGGTGACGTCCAGCAGCGCACGCCGGTTGTCGATCACGAAGAACTTCGCGGAGTCCCCGTCGTACCGCTCGCACACCTGCTTGATCAGCAGCCGCAGCAGGTTCGACTTGCCCGACTCGCTCTCGCCGAACACCAGGAAGAACGGGTCGCGGTCGAAGTTGACGAAGACCGGCTCCAGGTTGTTCTCGTCGATGGCGAAGGCGACACCTCGCTTCGGCTCCACGTACCCTGCCGGCAGGTTCTGCGCCGGCAGCTCGCGCGGCAGGAGACGTACCTTCGGGGCAGCAGGACCGGTCCAGTGGCGGCCGATCTCCTGCACCATCGCTGCCGTGGCCTCGGCCAGGTCGCTGTCGGAGTTGATGCTGTCGATGCGCGGCACAGCGGCCATGAAGTGCAGCTTCTCCGGAATGAGACCGCGGCCCGGTACACCGCTCGGGACATTGACGGCGATCTTGCGGTCGACCTCCGAGTCCATGGTGTCGCCCAGACGCAGCTCCAGCCGGTTCATCAGGTGGTCCTTGATGTTGGAGCGCACCTCCATCGAACGCGACGCCGTGAGGATCACGTGGATGCCGTAACCGAGGCCGCGCGCCGCCATGTCCAGGACGGCCGGCTCGAGGCCTTCGTAATCCGTGCGGAAGTTGCCCCAGCCGTCGATGACGAGGAAGACGTCGCCCCAGGGCTGGTCCGTCACCGAGATCTCACCGCGGGCACGGAGCCTGCGGTACGTGGAGATGGAGTCGATCCCGGTGCTGCGGAAGAACTCCTCGCGCCGCGACAGGATGCCGTACACCTCGGCGACCGTGCGCCGCACCTTCTCCGGATCGAGGCGTGACGCCACCCCGCCCACGTGCGGCAGCTCCGCGATCGCAGACAGGCCACCACCACCGAAGTCGAGGCCGTAGAACTGGACCTCCTGCGGTGTGTGCGTCAGCGCGAAGCCCGCGACGAGGGTGCGCAGCAGCGTCGACTTGCCCGACTGCGGACCACCGATGATCTGCATATGGCCGGCCGCTCCGGAGAAGTCCCGGTACAGGACGTCCCGGCGCTGCTCGAAGGGCTTGTCGACCACGCCGAGAGGCACCACCAGCCGGCCGGCGCCCTCGTATCCGGGCTGCGTCAGACCGCGGCCCTCCACGCCCGCGAGACCGGGCAGGATCTCGTCCAGTGGCGGCGGGTTGTCCAGCGGCGGCAGCCACACCTGGTGGGCCTCCGCGCCGCGTCCCTCCAGCCGCCGCACGATGACGTCGAGTACGGAGTCGGCGAGGGCGTCGTCCTCCGCGCCCCGCGCCTCGGGGACACGCGCCTGCGCGGTCGGCTCGACGTAACGCACCGGCACGGGCGCGGCCGTGAAGGGCACCGGCCGGCGGTCCACCGGGAGCGGACCGCCCGGCAGCGCGGCGTGCTGGTTGGAGCGGTAGACACCGGAGACGTACGCCGCCTTGAAGCGGACCATCTCGTCCGTGCCGTACTTGAGGTATCCGGAACCGGGGACGTTCGGCAGCGAGTAGGCGTCGGGGACACCGATCGCCGCACGGGACTCGGCGGCGGAGAAGGTCCGCAGGCCGATCCGGTACGACAGATACGTCTCCAGGCCGCGCAGCCGGCCCTCTTCCAGACGCTGCGACGCCAGCAGCAGGTGGACACCGAGCGAACGGCCGATACGGCCGATCTGCACGAACATCTCGATGAAGTCCGGCATGGCGGTGAGGAGCTCGCTGAACTCGTCGATCACCAGGACCAGTGACGGGATGGGCTGCAGCGGCGCACCCGCGGCGCGGGCCTTCTCGTAGTCGTGGATGTTGGCGTAGTTACCGGCGTCGCGCAGCATCTCCTGCCGGCGGTTGAGCTCCCCGCGGATGGAGTCGCCCATGCGGTCCACCAGCGTCAGGTCGTCCGCCAGGTTGGTGATCACCGCGGCGACGTGCGGCATCTGGGACATGCCCGCGAAGGTGGCACCGCCCTTGAAGTCCGCGAGGACGAAGTTGAGGGTCTCCGACGAATGCGTGACCGCGAGCCCCAGCACCAGCGTGCGCAGCAGCTCCGACTTGCCGGAACCGGTGGCGCCCACGCACAGGCCGTGCGGGCCCATGCCCTCCTGGGCCGCCTCCTTGAGGTCCAGCATCACCGGGGAGCCGTCCTCGCCGACCCCGATCGGCACCCTGAGCCGCTCCGACTGCGACCGCGGCCGCCAGGTGCGGCTGACGTCGACCGACGCGGCGTCACCCAGGTTCAGCAGGTCGGTGAAGTCCAGGTTGGCGAGCAGCGGTTCGTCGTCGTCCGATCCCGAGGCGATACGCAGCGGGGCGAGTTGACGGGCGAGGGCCTCGGCGGCCTCCAGGCCGAGACGGTCGGGGGTCCCGTCGTACACGAGGCCGTGGGCGGACTCCAGCTGGAGGGAGTCGGGGCGGACGATCACGGACAGAGCGCCGCGGGCACCCGTCAGCTCTCCGGGAAACACCTCGATGATCGTCACACCCTGCAGGCCCTCCGGGGCCGCGAGCGCCGACGCCTGGGGGACCGACTGGCCCTCCAGTACGACCACGATGTGCGGCTGGTCCAGCAGCGGTTGACTCCCGCCGTGGAACCGCGGACGCCCCTCCAGACGCGTGGCCAGCATGTCCTCCAGGTCCCGCGAGTCCGTCGTGATCAGGCGCCGGCTGCCGGCACCGTCACCGGGGCCCGGTGCCTGGACGTGCGGAAGCCACTTGGCCCACTCCCAGTGCGGTGCCGCGGCGGGATCCGTGGCTATGGCGATGACCAGGTCCTCGGGGGAGTGCAGCGCGGCGAGAGAACCGAGCATGGCCCGCGTCGACGAGCGGACGGAGTCGGGGTCTCCGCTCACCGTCAGGTGGTAGAAGGCGCGCAGGGACACGGCCATGGGCAGGCCCTCGAGCGTGCCGTGGGCCGAGAGGAACTGCTGCATCGCCCCCGCCGTGAGCGGCTCCAGCTCGTCCACGGGGGCGGTCTCGGGGGCTACGAGCGGGGTGGCGAGCTGCTGACTGCCCAGGCCGATGCGTACCTGCCCGAAGTCGTCGTCGCCCACGCGGCGTTCCCAGACGCGGCTGCCCTCGGCGACCAGCGCCCACAGCTGCTCGGGGGACGGGTGGAGGTAGTACTGCGCGTCGCGTTGCAGGCGCGCGGTCCTCAGCACCGAACGCCTGGTCTGCGTCAGGTACTTGAGGTAGTCGCGCCGGAGGTCGGCGAGCTGCCCCTGGGTCCCGCGCCGGTAACGCACCATCATCGCGATGGCCATGGCGACGGTGGACGCGATCATCACCATGCCCATGATGCGCATGACGGGGTTCGGAGTCATGAAGAAGAAGACGACCGAACCGCCCATGCCCAGCGTCGGCAACAGCTGCATGAGAACGCCCTCCTGCTGACCCCTCGGCAGCTCGGGCGGCGGTTGCAGCTGCACCGGATCGCCCGGTACCTCGGAGGGCAGGGCCCGTGGTGGGCGCTTGACGACGATCTGACTCACAGCTCACCAATTCCCTTGCCGGACGGAAATGTTCCTATCGGCGCCCCCGTGGCGACGGGCTCCATCCGCGCTGGGGATCCTACTGGCGGAGGGGGTGACGGGTGGGCGGTAGGGTGGCGCGACGTATTGGCGCGCGCATGAACCAACGCAAATTACGGGTCTCTCGAACGCTTACGGATCTCGCGACCGCGCCAGGCCGACGATCCACGACAACCACGAGGGGAAGCAGCAGGTGAGTATGACGGCCTCAGCCGCGGCCACCGGAACTGGTCACCCGGCTCCCGCGACTCCGTCCGGCGGCGGAACGGGCTTCTGCCGTGTCACTGTCGTCGCACCGGATGGCCGTGTCGACGTCGCACTGCCCGAGGACATCCCCGTCGCCGACCTCTACCCGGAGGTCCTCCGGCTGTCCGGCCAGAGCCCCGACGCCGGTGCCCCGGTCGGCTATCACCTGGTACGCCGCGACGGCACCGTCCTCGACAGCGCGCGCTCCCTCGCCGCCCAGCGGATCCTCGACGGCGAGCTGCTGTCCCTGAGGCCGTTCGCCGAGTCGCTGCCCCCCGCGGTCTTCGACGACGTCTCCGACGCCGTCGCCTCCGCGGTCGCCCGCGACCGCACCCTGTGGACCGACGACCTGATGCGCGGCGCCGGCCTCTTCGGCGGCTCGGTCCTGCTCGTCCTGCTCGCCTTCGTGCTGTGGTCGGCCGACCCGAGGCACGACATGCACGGCCTGCCGGGCATCCTGGCCGCGGTCAGCGGTGTGCTGCTGCTCGCGCTGGCGGGCGTGCGCGCGCGGGTGTACGACGACCGCGGCTCCTCCGTCGCGCTGGGCATCGGCGCCATGGCCAACGCCGCCGTCGCCGGCGCCGGGCTGCTGCCGCCGGCCGCCGGGCAGGGCAACGGCAAGCTGCAGTTCCTGCTGGCCTGCGCCGCCGTGCTCGTCGTCTCCGTGATCCTCACGCTCGTCGCGCCCAGTGGGGACGGCCCCTTCGTCGCGTTCGTCTTCGCGGCCGGCATCGGCGTCCTGGTGACCTTCGCCGCGATCCTCACCACCATGACCCCGGCCGAGACGGCCGCCGTGTGCGCACCGCTCGCCGTGGGAGCACTCGCCTTCCTCCCCGGCCTCTCCACCCGCTTCGCCCGCCTCCCCATCGGCTTCGAGCCGCCCCGCACCACGGTCGGCGGCTACGGAGACGACCCCGAGCCCCAGGGGCCGGTGGACGCCGAGCGCATCGCCGCCCAGGTCCGCCGGGGCCACGAGCTGCTGGTCGGCCTCGTCGGCGGCTGCGCGCTCGTGGCCGTGGGCTCCGCCGCGGTCCTCGGGTTCTCCGACAACCTGTGGGGACAGCTGCTGGCCCTCGCCACCGGCGTCGCCATGCTGATGCGCGCCCACCTCTTCCGCTACACCGCCCAGGTGGGCTGCGCCCTCGCAGCGGGCCTCGGCGCCCTCGTCCTGCTGGGCCTCGGGCTCTGCCTCAACCCGCCCGCGGATCTGTGGCGCGACGCCACGGCACTCGACATCCGCACGGTATGGCTCGCCGCAGCGGTCGCCGGCGTCGCCGCCCTGATCACCGCCATCGGCCTGATCGTGCCGCGCAAGGGCGTCACCCCCTTCTGGGGGCGTTTCCTGGAGATCGCGGAGACCTTCGTACTCTTGACACTGCTCCCTCTGTGCCTCGCCGTCTTCGACGTCTACCACTCGATCCGTGCCATGACGTCCTGAGCGGCTGGTACGCTGTGTAACGGCCGTTTGTGTACGCGCTTCCGGATGATCTGGAAGCAGCGCTCATCGGACCTTCGCCTCCGAGTCACGGAAGCTCCCCTGAGACCAAGACCAGGGGCACTCGTGGGCGCATCGAACACCAAGAGGAGTACCGAGTGTCTCTCGACGCCGCTACGAAGAAGCAGATCATGGCCGAGTTCGGCACCAAGGAGGGCGACACCGGCTCCCCCGAGGTCCAGGTCGCGATGCTCTCCCGCCGTATCTCGGACCTGACCGAGCACCTCAAGACCCACAAGCACGACCACCACTCCCGTCGTGGTCTGCTGATCCTGGTCGGCCAGCGTCGCCGTCTGCTGCAGTACCTGGCCAAGAAGGACATCCAGCGCTTCCGTACGCTGGTCGACCGCCTCGGCATCCGCCGCGGTGCGGCCGGCGGCGCCAAGTAAGACGCCGTGAAGGGAGCGGTTCCCACTCTGAGGGGGCCGCTCCCTTTGCTGTACATGCGGAGTGTCGCCTCCCCTTTGTAGGCTGGCTTACACAACGCAATAACGGAAAAGCGACAATCACATACTGGAGAGGTGCCCGGCGCCGTCGCCGGTCCTCGGTAGTGGCCCCCGGGAGAGATCACCCCGGGCGCTTCGATCGAAGACCGGCCCCGCACACACGGTGCACTTCTCCGCCCCGTCCCCTCGCCACACGGGCGTCCGGGACGCAAAGACGACAAGCAACGGAGAATTCGCTTTGGTGGAGAACGAGACCCACTACGCCGAGGCCGTCATCGACAACGGCTCCTTCGGCACCCGCACCATCCGCTTCGAGACGGGCCGCCTGGCCAAGCAGGCCGCCGGCTCCGCCGTGGCGTACCTGGACGACGACACCATGGTGCTGTCGGCCACCACCGCTTCCAAGAAGCCCAAGGACCAGCTCGACTTCTTCCCCCTGACGGTGGACGTCGAGGAGCGGATGTACGCGGCCGGCAAGATCCCCGGCTCCTTCTTCCGCCGGGAGGGCCGCCCCTCCGAGGACGCCGTCCTCACCTGCCGCCTGATCGACCGGCCGCTGCGCCCCTCCTTCAAGAAGGGCCTGCGCAACGAGATCCAGATCGTCGAGACGATCATGGCGCTCAACCCCGACCACCTGTACGACGTGGTCGCGATCAACGCCGCCTCCTGCTCCACGCAGCTGGCCGGCCTGCCCTTCTCCGGCCCGATCGGCGGCACCCGTGTCGCCCTGATCAACGGCCAGTGGGTCGCGTTCCCGACGCACACCGAGCTCGAGGACGCCGTCTTCGACATGGTCGTCGCCGGTCGCGTCCTGGAGGACGGCGACGTCGCGATCATGATGGTCGAGGCCGAGGCCACCGAGAAGACCATCCAGCTCGTCAAGGACGGCGCCGAGGCCCCCACCGAGGAGGTCGTCGCCGCCGGTCTCGAGGCCGCGAAGCCCTTCATCAAGGTCCTCTGCAAGGCCCAGTCGGACCTCGCCGCCAAGGCCGCCAAGCCGGTCGGCGAGTTCCCGGTGTTCCTCGAGTACCAGGACGACGTCCTGGAGGCGCTGACCGCCGCGGTGAAGAACGAGCTGTCCCAGGCGCTCACCATCGCCGGCAAGCAGGAGCGCGAGGCCGAGCTGGACCGCGTCAAGGAGATCGCCGCCGAGAAGCTGCTCCCGCAGTTCGAGGGCCGCGAGAAGGAGATCTCCGCCGCGTACCGCGCGCTGACCAAGAAGCTGGTCCGCGAGCGCGTCATCAAGGACAAGGTCCGCATCGACGGCCGTGGCCTGACGGACATCCGTACGCTCGCCGCCGAGGTCGAGGCCATCCCGCGCGTGCACGGCTCCGCCCTGTTCGAGCGTGGCGAGACCCAGATCCTGGGCGTCACCACCCTCAACATGCTCCGCATGGAGCAGCAGCTGGACACCCTCTCCCCGGTGACCCGCAAGCGCTACATGCACAACTACAACTTCCCGCCGTACTCCGTCGGTGAGACCGGCCGCGTGGGCTCGCCCAAGCGCCGCGAGATCGGCCACGGCGCGCTCGCCGAGCGCGCCATCGTGCCGGTGCTGCCGACGCGCGAGGAGTTCCCGTACGCGATCCGCCAGGTGTCCGAGGCCCTCGGCTCCAACGGTTCGACGTCCATGGGCTCGGTCTGCGCCTCCACCATGTCGCTGCTGAACGCCGGTGTGCCGCTCAAGGCCCCCGTCGCCGGTATCGCCATGGGCCTGATCTCCGAGGAGGTCGACGGCAAGACGCACTACGTCGCGCTGACCGACATCCTCGGCGCGGAGGACGCCTTCGGCGACATGGACTTCAAGGTCGCCGGTACGAAGGAATTCGTCACCGCCCTCCAGCTCGACACCAAGCTGGACGGCATCCCGGCCTCCGTCCTGGCCGCGGCCCTCAAGCAGGCCCGCGACGCCCGCCTCCACATCCTCGACGTGATGATGGAAGCGATCGACACGCCGGACGAGATGTCCCCGAACGCCCCGCGGATCATCACCGTCAAGATCCCCGTGGACAAGATCGGTGAGGTCATCGGCCCCAAGGGCAAGATGATCAACCAGATCCAGGAGGACACCGGCGCCGAGATCACGATCGAGGACGACGGCACCATCTACATCGGTGCCCAGGTCGGCTCGCAGGCCGAGGCCGCCCGCGCCACGATCAACGGCATCGCCAACCCGACCATGCCGGAGGTCGGCGAGCGCTACCTGGGTACGGTCGTCAAGACCACCACCTTCGGTGCGTTCGTGTCCCTGATGCCGGGCAAGGACGGCCTGCTGCACATCTCGCAGATCCGCAAGCTCGCCGGTGGCAAGCGCGTGGAGAACGTCGAGGACGTGCTCGCGGTCGGCGCCAAGGTCCAGGTCGAGATCGCCGAGATCGACCAGCGCGGCAAGCTCTCCCTGATCCCCGTGGTCGCGGACGAGGACGCTGCCGCTGAGGGCGACAAGGACGACACCGACCAGTGACGTCCCGTAGTTCGAAGGCGACGGCCCGCACCTCCGCCACCGGCAAGGCGGTGGTGCCGGAGGCCGGGCTGGGGAGCGTGCTGCGCGACGGGCGGTTC